>NZ_SGPD01000022.1:0-62160 GCF_004208935.1 Pseudoalteromonas sp. CO109Y | reverse complement strand
TTACTCTTTCTAACTTTACTCTTTCTAACTTTACTCTTTCTAACTTTACTCTTTCTAACTTTACTCTTTCTAACTTTACTCTCGCTAACTTTACTCTCGCTAACTTAAGCTACCAACTCAAACTACTTCCATTTGCTTTTAACCATTGCTCTGCTTTTTTATAATTTGGATAAAACTGGTTCACACGTTGCCAGAACTTAGCGCTATGGTTCATATGTAAAAGATGCGCAAGCTCATGTACAACCACATAATCAATCACCCAGGTTGGCGCACTTGCTAAATGTAAGTTAAAAGTCAGCTCGCGGCGTTTATTACAACTGCCCCAACGACGTTTATAATGTTGAATTTTAAGCTTTGTAGGGAGCGATTCAGACATCTGTACACAATAATCATGAACACGCATTTCGATATAGCTCTCAAGCTTTTCATGTAAAAACTGCTCCAGCAAAGCTAGGTAGTTAGCTTCTTGATGTTTGACACGTGATGATATTGATAAGGTAAGCTGAGACTGTGCATCTTGTTGCCACATGCTTTTCGGGCCTTTAGCAAATACTATCGGCACGTTTTGCCCAAACAACTTAATAGTGGCGTTTACTAATGGTAGTTGACGGCGCTCAGCATGAATGGATTGTTTGGCTATTTGTTCAGCGACCCAATCTTGCTTGGTCTTTAACCAGGCATCAATCTCAGTTTGTGGAACATAAAAAGGCGCATAAACAGTCAATTTCTGCTCGGCAACTTTAATTGCCACTGTGGTTCTGCGTTTACTGCGCTTTAGGGTGTAATCCAACAAAGGTCAGCCAATTCGATTAATAAAAATAAGAGATTCCATTTTACCCTGCTAAATAGCTGCTAATCTATAAAGATGACTCACAAATAAGTTTTCACCTTTATGCCTGACAAACCATGTTGTAGTTATACCTCACCAACAGGTAACAAGTGCCAAGAAACAGATATGGGCTCTGGATTTTGCTTTTGGCATGATAGTAAATTTGATAAATCAGGGCTAGATCTAACCCAAAAATTAGAGCGCTATGCAAAAAAAGGTGGCTTATTAGAAGGCCTGCAATTGCAAAGAGCGAACCTTTCAGGACTTAACTTAATAAAGCAGGATGACGAAGAAGGTTATGATCTCTCCTATTGTAATTTTTATCGTGCGAATTTAACGGGCGCTCACCTATTTAATAATAAAATCGCCAATGCTTCATTAATGAAAGCTAATTTACATAGCGCGAGTTTGCATTACTGTGATTTAAAAAATACCAACTTACTAGGTATTAAGCTCAACGACAGCAGGATTGATAACATCGAATTGGGTAACCAATTATTACAAGAAGCGGCTGCATTTAAAGCACGTAAAAATAAACAGCATGATGAAGCACGAGACTTATTTGAGCAATCTGAAGAAATATATCGCAATTTAAGAAAAGCCTCTGAACATCAAGGGCTTTTTGAGCTCGCCGGTAACTTCACCTACAAAGAATTAAGAATGCGTCATGCGCAATACCGAAAAGGTTCAACCAAGCAAATTACTTCCAGCTTTATAGATATGCTCTGTGGTTATGGCGAAAAGCCCGAAAATGTCATTCGCTTTAGTCTGTCACTCATTATTTGCTGTGCATTTTGTTATTTCTTATTCGGGGTAAGTTATCAAGATTCTGTGATGCAACTGAGCTTTGAAAACTCATTTAAAAGCAATTTGTCGGCATTGTTGAATAGTTTTTACTTCAGCGTGGTGACTTTTACAACTCTTGGCTATGGTGACATTACGCCAATAGGTTTTTCGAGGTTAATCGCAGCCATAGAAGCATTTTGTGGTAGCTTTTCGCTTGCTTTATTCGTCGTTGTTTTTGTAAAGCGTATGACTCGCTAACGCATAATGTATGAACCCTTATGCTCTTTTGCCTGATACATTTTTTTGTCGGCTCGATTAATTAACTCTTCAGCATCTACCGTGCTATCAAGTGGCGCTGCAATAAGACCAAAACTTAGATGAAGCTCAGGGTATTGTTGTTCAAATGCGGCTATAAGTTTTTCACAAATAGTAAAGGCGCTATCTAACTCGCAATCGGGTAAGATGATGCAAAATTCATCGCCGCCATAACGGCACGGTATATCAATCTCGCGAATATTTTCAAGTAAGTATTGGCCTATATATTTAAGGACTTCGTCACCTTTTAAGTGGCCTTGTGTGTCATTCACTGACTTAAAGTCATCAAGATCAAAATAAACAATGGTTAATGGCGATTTGTGACGTCTGGCTCTGGCAAGGTCACGTTGTAGTAACTCTTGCATTACACGGCGATTGTAGAGGTTAGTGAGAGGGTCGAGTTTAGCGAGTTTCTCAAGTTCTTGAGTACGTTGAGCGACTTTTTCTTCAAGGCCTTTCGCATAGACTTCGGTGCGGCGTTTCGCATTTTCAATTTCGCCCACTAAGCTGTCGATATAAGTATCAAAGACCAAGGTCGTATCAAAGTAAATCAATTTATCAATGATGGTAAGGGTATGATTTAACTCATATTGATCGCTTATTGCGGTGCGAAGCACATTAAAAATGAGCTCTTTTAAAGTACACACCGCCGATAAGTAAAGCTTTGGCTCAACCCCAATACGCTTATGCACCATACCAATCCGTAGACGGTTGTTAACATATTCATGCTCGTAACGACCACAAAATAAATCGATTATATACTGCCTTTGTGCATCTCTGAGTCGTGTTAAAGTATCTGCATCACCAATTAATAACGAAATTTCATCCACTTCGGTTTGTTTTTTATAAAACTCATTCACTACATTTTCGATGGCTGATTCGATTATAGGTTTATAGTTCAAAAGAGATGACAGACTATTTGAAGTCAGCCCTAATAAGCTCATTCTGTGTTGGATTTCTACATCATTAATCTGCATTTGCTCAACTAATGTTTGCTCGGTTCTTCTCATCTACCCACCTCGAACTACTCCTTTTTAATTAAATATAGCCAAGGTTTTGAATCCTACGTACTTAAGTGATAGGTTTTTCTCTAAATTCAGAACAATTTGTATTAGACTGCTATAACAAGCCGTTTCAAAAAAATATTATGCTCGCGAAATTTTTTATCACAGATCAAGACCCCAGCTTAATAGTAAGTGGTGTCTATGATCCAAGCTTAGTTGCTCTTTCTATTGCTACGGCTATTTTTGCTGCTTATTTTTCACTCCATATCATTGATCTAGCAAATAGAACACAATTTGATTCGTACCGTAAATTAGGCAGTGCAACAAGTGCCTTGGTGATGTCAGGTGGGATTTGGAGTATGCACTTTATCGGCATGCTAGCTTTTTCATTATGCACCACCGTGGAGTACGACCCTACACTGACATTTTTTTCATTTATTCCTGCATTTCTAGCCTGCTATACAGCATTCTCATTTTTGAAACGCAAAGATTTAAAGCAAATACCAACAACAATAAAGCTACTCATTGGCTCTGTATTACTTGGCTCTGGCATTGGTGCGATGCACTACTCGGGGATGGCAGCCATGCAAATGAGTCCGCTGCTTCGCTACGACCCAGCTTGGTTTGCAGCATCTATTGTGATGGCTGTTGCATTATCTTTTGTCGGCTTATATGCGCGATTTCACCTAGGTAAGTATTTTAAAAAACTCACTGTGTTTCAAACCCGTGTCATTTGCGCCATTATCTTTGGCTTTGCCGTGGCAGGCATGCATTACATGGGAATGGCCGCCACCCGCTTTGTTGCAACCTCGCCTTTGTTATCTGAAAACGTTCAAACGTCGCAACTTACTTTTATCGCCATTAGCGTTTCATTTGCCACCGTATTATTAACCGCTCTGGTTGGTATCATTAACGGCATGGTACGTTTTCGCTTATTACTGGCAGAAAAATCAGCAGAAGAGTCGCGCTTGGATGCCATTTTAGGCACTGCAATAGATGGCATCGTAACAATTAATATTCATGGCATTATTTTAAGCTTTAATAAATCAGCAGAAACTATTTTTGGTTGGCGACAAGATGAAGTGTTAGGTAAAAACGTAAAACTATTAATGAACGACGATATAGCCGCGCAACATGATGGTTACTTAGCTGACAGTAGCAGACATGAAGTTAAAAAAGTGATTGGCGTTAACCGCAATGTATTTGCAAAACATAAAAATGGTCATTTATTCCCGATTCGACTTGGGCTTGGGGAAGTAAAACAACCTAACGCAGAAACATTGTTTGTAGGCTTTATAACCGATTTAACTGAGCAACGTGCACTGCAGCAAAGTCTCGAAGAAAAAGAAAAGCAATATCGTACTTTAATGAACAATACTCCCGGCGCTGTATTTCGTTGTTTGCTAGATGAGCACTGGACAATGAAATTTATAAGCCCCAGTGTTGCTGACTTAACTGGTTACAGCCCTGAAGAGTTTACCGATGGCACAGTTACATTTGCTCAAATCATTAATAACGATGATGTAGCGCATATTGATGAAGTTATGGAAAAAGCCATAGCTGAAAAAAAACAATATGCGGTTGAGTACCGCATTCGCCACCGAAATGGCAAAGTTGTGTGGGTTTTAGACCAAGGAACAATTAACGAAAATAGTGATTCTGAACAAAAGTGGATCGATGGTGTACTTATCGATATTACCGCTCGTCACGAATATGAAGAATCACTCAAAAAGGCTAAACAAGAAGCTGAAGCCGCAGCGCAAGCAAAACAATCATTTATGGCAAACATGAGCCATGAAATACGCACGCCAATGAATGCCATAATCGGCTTTAGCGACATATTAATGGACAGCCCACTCAGTAAAGAGCAACAAAAGCATATCATTACTGTGAATAAGTCAGCTCGCTCACTGCTGCATTTGCTCAATGAAGTACTAGATTCTGCAAAGTTAGAAAAAGGCAAACTCGATATTCAGGCTGAGCACTTTAACTTACAAGCGCTACTCGACAACATAGTATCGACCTTTTGGCTCGAGGCGAAGCGAAAAGATATCCTGCTTGATTTGATTATAGCTGAAAATGTTGCGCCTATTTATATTGGCGATGAGTCTCGTATTCGCCAAGTGATGAATAATCTCATCGGTAATGCCATTAAATTTACAGAGCAAGGGTCTGTAACAATTACTGTGAGTCAAACTCAAAATAAACAATTGTTTTTCGAAGTACAAGACAGCGGTATTGGCATAGCCAAGCACCGCTTAGAAGCTATTTTCCAGCCATTTGAACAAGCCGACGGCACAATGACACGCCGATTTGGTGGCACAGGTCTTGGCACAACTATTAGTAAGCAGCTTGTTGAATTAATGGGTGGTTCAATTGGTGCTATCAGTGAAGAAGGCAAAGGCAGCTGCTTTTACTTTACCCTACCATTACAAGAAGGTGATATCAGCCAAGTCGATACCTTACCTGGCAATCAATTAAACTTACCGAAACTTCGCATATTAGTGGTTGATGACATTGAGCAGAATGTTGAGCTACTGAACATTTTATTATCGCAAGCTGGGCACACCATTAGTACGGCTCAAAATGGCTTTGAAGCCATTGCTGCATTTGAACAGCAAAGCTTTGATGTGATTTTGATGGATATACATATGCCGGAATGTGATGGCATTACGGCCTGTAAAGAAATCCGCGAAATAGAGAAAATCAGATGCTTAAAAATTACACCTATCATCGCGTTGACGGCGAGTGTTTTACAACAAGATAAAATTACTACAAAGCAAGCCGGTATGAATGGCTTTGCAAATAAACCCGTTGATATTAACCAGCTGAACCATGAAATTGCGAAAGTGCTTGGTTTAGAAGTAAATAAAATCACTAACAATAAAGTCGGTGATGAGAAAAAGCACATCAACTACGACAAAGGTGTTTTGATGTGGGGAAGCAAAGAGAAATTAAATACGGAAATTGGCTTATTCCTTAGTAATCATCAACAGAGTATTCTACGACTGAAGGATCAGAAACTCAGTGAAGACGAACAAAAAGCAATTTTGCATACTCTTAAAGGAGTCGCGGGTAATTTAGCCCTCGCAAAATTATTATACTTGTTATCAAACGCTGAGAAAGAACGTGAAAAGGAAAGCTTCCCTACACTCATTGCCGAGTGCGAACAGGAATGGCAAACGCTGATTGCATTACTTGCAGAACAGCCGCAGTCTAGTTCACAACAGCAACCCATACACGAAACGTCGTTGGGCGCATTTATTAGCCAAATTGAGGCACTGCAAGCGCAAGCTGAGCATGCAGAGATAGACGATGATTTATTAAGCCTGCTGCAATCCCAAGCACCTGCAACCTACCAAGATCAGGTTGTTGAAATTTGTGCGCATTTTGAAAACTTTGACTTTGATGCAGCAAGCACTGCTTTATCAGCTTTAAAGCACACTCTCCAAGCTGCTAAGGAACACCTATGACGCAAATCTCAGAACGTGCAAGAATTTTGGTCGTCGATGATGAACCAGCCAATTTAAAAGTGATCCGTGAAGTACTCGCTAACGATTATCGCTTATCGTTTGCAAAATCTGGCAAGCTTGCTCTTCAGCTTATTGAGAATGAACCTCCTAAGTTGATTTTGCTCGATATTATGATGCCAGATATGAGCGGTTTCGAAGTCTGTAAAGTGTTAAAAGCAAACCCTAAAACCGCTCATATTCCTGTTATCTTTGTTACCGCACTTTTCCATGAACAGGATGAGTCTGAAGGCTTTGCTCTAGGTGCAGTCGATTATATTACCAAACCAATTAGCCCTGCGATTGTCAGAGCACGGGTTAAAAATCATTTATCTTTAGTGCAAGCTGAACAACTGCAATTAGCCCATATTGATTTGATACAACGTTTAGGCCGTGCTGCAGAATATAAAGACACCGACACTGGTGAGCACATTGCAAGAATGAGCCGTTACAGTAAAGTACTCGCCCTTGCCTATGGCATGAGTGAGTACGAGGCCGAACAGCTTAAACAGGCAGCGCCTATGCATGATGTAGGTAAGATAGGTATTCCTGATTCAGTACTATTAAAACCTGGGCGCTTGAACGAAACCGAATACGAGCACATGAAACAACATGCCTTAATCGGTGCGAAAATTTTAGAGAACTCTACTTCCCCGCTATTACAACTTGCTCATAAGCTTGCCCTTGAACACCATGAAAAGTGGGATGGTACGGGTTATCCTTATGGCCTGAAAGGCGAAGAAATTAGTATTGAAGGGCGTATCGTGACAATTGCAGATGTGTTTGATGCTTTAACCTCAAAACGCCCTTATAAAAAAGCCTGGTCGGTTGAAGAAGCCCTCGACTTATTGAAAGACGAAGCCGGTAAGCATTTTGACCCGCAACTAGTTGATTTATTTATCGGTCAAATAGATAGCATCATAGAAATCAAAAATACTTATACGAGCTAATATCTTAGGGCCTCATTTGAGGCCTTTTTTAATTGTATCGTAATCATGCGAAGTAATTTCGTGGCTATTACCAGCACAATCTTTAAAATACATTGAATAAGTAACACCGTGGTCGGCAACAATTGTTTTAATATCAAACTGAGCGAGATGTTCAAGCCAGGCTAAAAACTGTGCTGCATTTGCGCCAAAGGCAATACCTTTGCTTCTACCCTCAGCTTCAAAGAGTGCTAAACGAATTGTTTTTGCTTGATCTTCTAAGGTTAAAGGCCCTTTTCCTTCATCCCAAAAAGCGAGTTCTGGTACCACATTAAAACCAAGTACTTGCTGATACCACTTTAGCGCAGCCGCTAAATCATCAACATTTAAGTGGCAATGATCAACACCACATAAAGATGGAATAGCCATGTTACTCACCAATTTCGGTTTTTAACTGCTCTAAAAATTCGAGCATGTAAGCTGTACGTCGTTTGGCTTCATCTTTCGCTGATGGCGTGTTCATGCTCTCGCTAATGTGTAACAGCTTAATGAAAAAATGATCTAGGGTATATTTTGTATCGTCAGGTTCACGGTTTAAGCAAAATGGGTCGTCTTTATGATACAGATAGCGACCAATTGAGCCTCCTACTTTCATACAGCGACTCACACCAATTGCACCTAATGCATCCATTCGATCAGCGTCTTGCACAATTTGCGCTTCGACACTTTGGACTTTGATATTGGCACTAAAGCTATGTGCCGCAATAGCATGATGAATAGCACTAAAATACTGCTCAGGATAATTAATTGAGGCTAAAAAACTTAACGCCTTATCTGCAGCCATGGTCGATGCTTTTGCCCTGTCTGGGTGGTTTTTAGCAACCGCAACACAATCATGTAACCAAGCTGCGGGTAACACCACAGCCATTTCTGCCTGCTCGGCAATACATAATTGTTTTGCAACCCTCACTACTCGCTCAATATGACTAATATCGTGTGCGACATCGGCATGGAGTAAAGACAAAATAAAGTCTCGACACTGAGTTTCTAACGCTGCAAAGTCTATTTCTGGCTGCATATACTGGCTATCACCATTAACTGATTGAAATTATGCTTACTTTAGCGTGCTTACTGGATTTGTTCAAAACATTCATTGTATGTTTGCCAGTGCTTCATTAAACTATGCTCCCTTTTGTTTGACGCGAGAATCCCTATGTCATCTGCTATTTACCTGCAAGCTGGACGAGAAAAATCACTAAAAAGAAAACACCCGTGGGTGTTCTCAAAAGCCATTAAAAAAGTAAAAGGTAAGCCAGGACTAGGTGATACTGTCACTATCTATGACAATGACGGCAAATTTTTAGCGATTGCTGCTTACAGCCCGCAGTCGCAAATTCGTGCTCGCGTATGGAGCTTCGATCAAAACGAAGTAATTGACCAAGCATTTTTTGAAAAGCGTTTGCGCCGTGCCTATGCTGCGCGCGAACAGGTGATCAGCGAAGGCGGCTTAACAGGTTTTCGTTTAAGCGCTGCAGAATCTGACTACTTGCCAGGCATCACTATCGATAAATTTGATAATGTATTGGTGTGCCAACTGCTTAGTGCCGGTGCAGAGCGTCATAAAGGTGAAATTGTTGCTGCACTAATGACTATTTTCCCAGGCTGCGATATTTATGAACGTTCAGATGTTGATGTTCGCACCAAAGAAGGCCTTGAGCCAATCAAGGGCCTACTTTGGGGCAAGGAACCAACTGAGCCAGTCATCATTGAAGAAAATGGCTTAAAACTCGAGGTAGACATTCTTGAAGGCCACAAAACTGGCTTTTACTTAGACCAACGTGATAGCCGTGCAGCCCTTGAGCGCTTTGTTAAAGACAAAACAGTATTAAACTGCTTTAGCTACACAGGTACTTTCTCGCTTTATGCTTTGCGTGGCGGTTGTAAACACGTTACTAACGTCGATGTATCGCAGCCAGCACTTGATACGGCTAAGCGTAACGTTGAGCATAACAACCTTGATTTGTCTAAAGTTGATTTTGTGAAACAAGATGTTTTTAAGTTATTGCGCCAATACCGTGATGAAGGTGTGCAATTTGATACTATCGTTATGGATCCACCAAAATTTGCTGACAACAAAGCGCAATTAACCGGTGCTTGCCGTGGTTATAAAGATATTAATATGATTGCGATGCAAATCTTAAAACCAGGTGGCACTTTACTCACTTTCTCGTGCTCTGGATTAATGGAACAAAATTTATTTCAAAAAGTGGTTGCGGATGCAGCCCTTGATGCAGGTAAAGACTTGTTGATCATGGAACGATTAAACCAAGCTGCCGACCACCCGATTGCTGGCAGCTACCCAGAAGGCTTTTATCTTAAAGGCCTGATCTGTAAAGTTTACTAGTTAAAATTTACAATTTCTAAACCGGCACTCAAGGAGCCATCTTGCTCCTTGGTTGCTCGTATCACACGGGCTGTTGCATCAAATGAGGTAATAGCCGTGCTAGCCGAAGCAATTAACACCCGATACAGACTGCCTATTTCTAAAACTTCATCAAGGTGAATTGCCAGCCCTGTTGCACTTAAATCAGTACACATAGCCTGAATTTCTTCGCCGTTAACAACATCTAATGGGATTAGTTTTGCAGGTGTATGAATTTGCATGCGGCGAAAGTCGCGTTTCTCCTCATGAAACATATGGCCTCCTATACCAGTGTTTTTATTTTCTCTATTAATGTTTTAACAGAAAAAGGCTTCACTACATAGGCGTCACACCCGGCATCAAACCCTGCTTTTTGTTCAAGCTCGGTTTCAAGGCCAGACACCATGACAACAGGAATTTGCTCTGTTTCTGGGGTGTTTTTTAGTAATCGGCAGGTATCATAACCATCTAAGCCCGGCATACACACATCGAGTAGTATAGCATCCGGCGGCTCAGCAATAGCCGATGTTAAACACGATGTGCCTGAGTTTGCATAGCTTAACGAAAACTCATTCCCAAGGCTTGCTTTGAGCATTTCAAAATTAAAATATTCATCATCGACGACCAAAATAGTTGGTCGCGGCCGATTTACCGTACGCTCAGAAACTGAGATAGGTCTTTCCTTTTCAATGCCCACATAATCTCCTTTTAGCATCTGTGTTTGTAACTTAAAGCAAGGAGGCGCTAACCTCATTCCTTAGTATTATAACTCACATTCTTTAATTGCGTTTAAAACACGTTTAGCAGATACAGGATAAGGCGTCCCTAGTGTTTGTGCAAATAAAGAAACACGTAACTCTTGTTGCATCCAAAATATCGCACTGATCTCTTCAGGAATTGGCATTCCCTTAGGGATTTTGCTCGCTAATTTTTGATATTGCTCAGCTACTTTATCAAGCTCAAGCACACACAACCTATCACGATTAGGATCAACAGGTAACTTTTCTAAGCGGCGTTCAATGGCTTTTAAGTAACGTATTAAATCTGTCATTTTTGCTGCGCCGTGCTGGCTTACAAAGCCTTTGAACACTAAGCTTTGTAACTGTGATTTAATATCACCGTGCGCCGTGATCATGGTTAAATCAACGCGTCCTTTCATACGTTTATTTAAGCCATGAGCAATACTCAACACTTGCTCTACTTGGGTAGCGATCTCAACAACCGTATCACCAAGCTCACCGCGAATTTGCTCTTTCGCTTTTTCAAACGCATCTGCAGTGCGGATATTGCCATATTTAATTAATAAACTATCGACGGCTGCAGCGATACAGTCATCAATTAAGTCATTGACCTTACCAAACGGATTAAAGTACAAACCTAATTTAGATTTGTTTGGTAAGTTTTGTTGTAAATACTTAATTGGTGATGGCACGTTTAATAACACTAAGCGACGTAAACCTTGTTGGTGCGCTTGCTGTGCTTTGTGTTCATTATCAAATAACTCAACCGCGGCTGAGTCTTTTTTATCCACCAGCGCTGGAAACGCCTTGATTTCATATTGACCTTGTTTTTTCACATAAGAACTAGGTAACTCACCAAAGCTCCACTCAGTCAAATCAGCTTTTTCTATGCCTTTGTCTGCTACTTTCGATAAGGTATCCGTTAACTTACCTTGTAACTGGGCTTTTAGTTTAGATAAATTTAAACCGCGAGCGAGTAACTTATCGTGTTCATCGCGTACCTCAAACTGTAAGCGTAAATGCGGAGCAAGGGTTGATAAATCCCATGCATCTGGCTCAACACGCACACCTGTCATACGTAATAAGCGCGTGCTAATTGCATCAATTAAGTTGCCTTGCATTGGCTCGATTGCAGCAAGTACTGCATCGGCGTAATTTGGCGCAGGCACAAAGTTACGACGAATTGTTTTTGGTAGCGACTTGATAAGCGCACAAATTAACTCATGCCTAAATGCAGGAATATGCCAATCAAAACCGGTTTCTTGTACTTGGTTTAACAATGCAACTGGAATTTGTACCGCAACACCATCAACGGCTTGCCCTGGATCAAAGTGATATGCCAGTGGTAATAATAAGTTCTCTTGCTGCCAAGTATCTGGGTAATCAAACTCGGTAACATGATCAGCACCATGCTGCATTAATTCTTCTCGAGACATGTGCAAAAAGCGCTTATCTTTTTGCTTTTGCCCTTTCCACCACTTATTAAACGCGGCACGATTATTTACATCTTGTGGAATTTTCTTGTCGTAGAATTCAAATAGAGTTTGTTCATCAACTAAAATATCACGGCGGCGAGATTTATTTTCAAGAACCTGAATATCTTCAATTAACTCTTGGTTATATTGTAAAAAGCCTTCATTTTGACCCAGTTCTTGCTCTACTAAAGCGGTGCGAATAAACAACTCGCGACTTACTTTTGGATCAATATTGCTGTATACACAGCGGCGCTTATTAACAATTAATAGGCCATACAAGGTTTGCTGCTCAAACGCGATAACTGCACCCGGCTTTTTCTCCCAATGCGGTTCACTGTAGCTGCGCTTTACTAAATGCTGTGCAAAGCCTTCAACCCATTTCAAGTCTATGCGCGCGTTGATCCGCGCATAAAGCTTACTGGTCTCAACAAGCTCTGCCGACATAATCCATTTTGGGCTCTTTTTAAATAATCCTGAACCTGGGAAAATATGGAATTGGCTGTTGCGAGCGCCTTTATAAATTTGTTTTTCATCTTTAAAACCAATATGACTTAACATACCGCTTAATAAAGATTGATGAATTCGCTCGCTATCAGCAACATTTGTAGTGGCCTTCATGCCCATTTCATTACATACCGTTGATAGCTGATAAACAATATCTTGCCATTCGCGAATACGCATATAGGCTAAAAAGTCCTTTTGGCATAACTTTCTAAACTGGCTATTGCTCAATTCAGATTGCTGCTCTTCAAGGTAATTCCACAGATTTAAAAAGGCGATAAAATCTGAATCAGGATCATCAAAACGGCCATGCTTTTCATCCGCTGCACCGCGTTTTTCTTGTGGTCGCTCTCTTGGGTCTTGAATCGACAATGCCGCAACAATAATAATCACTTCACGCAGTGCACCTAAGCCATCGGCAGTCAGCACCATTTTAGCTAACCGTGGATCAACCGGTAAACGGCTTAAACTTCTTCCTGATTTAGTAAGCTCAGTCTTTTTATGACGTTTAGCTGGCTTAATGGCTTCGAGTTCTTCAAGTAGCGTTAAACCATCGTTGATATTTCGGCTATCTGGCGCTTGCACGAACGGGAACTGCTGCATGTCGCCAAGCCCTAAACCAAGCATTTGCAAAATAACAGAGGCTAAGTTGGTGCGTAAAATTTCAGGATCAGTAAACTCTGGGCGCGAATTAAAGTCTTCTTCGCTATACAAACGAATACAGATACCCGCTTCGATACGACCACAGCGACCTTTACGCTGATTGGCACTGGCTTGTGAAATTGGCTCAATCGGTAATCGTTGTACCTTAGTACGGTAGCTATAACGGCTGATGCGCGCAGTACCTGGGTCAATAACATAACGAATACCCGGTACCGTTAGTGATGTTTCAGCCACGTTGGTGGCTAAAATAATATGACGACGGCTGTGCGGCGCAAAAATTCGGTTCTGTTCAGCGTTTGATAAACGCGAATATAGCGGTAAAACATCCGTGCCTTTGAGGTTTCGCTTCGATAACGCATCAGCGGTATCGCGAATTTCTCGTTCACCATTCATAAAAATCAGAATATCGCCAGGGCCTTCATCGCACAGCTCATCAACGGCATCAAAAATACCCTGTAATTGGTCACCATCCGCTTCCATCTCATCTTTGTTGATTTCAGTGGTTGGTCTATAACGAACCTCTACTGGGAAAGTACGACCGGATACTTCGATGATGGGTGCATCATCAAAATGTTTAGAAAAACGCTCAGGGTCAATCGTCGCTGAGGTAATAATAACTTTTAAGTCAGGACGTTTTAGCAGTAAATTTTTTAAATAGCCTAAGATGAAGTCGATATTTAGGCTACGTTCGTGGGCTTCATCGATGATGATGGTATCGTACTGATTTAGGTATCTGTCTTGTTGAATTTCAGCCAGCAGAATACCGTCTGTCATCAATTTAATGTAACTATTGTCAGAAACTTGGTCACTAAAGCGAATTTTAAAACCCACTTGTTGGCCTAGCTCGCATTGCATTTCTTCTGCAATACGATTCGCGACACTTCGAGCCGCGAGTCGGCGAGGCTGGGTGTGACCAATGTATCCATCAACACCCCGGCCAAGCTCTAAACACATTTTTGGGATCTGCGTCGTTTTACCTGAGCCTGTTTCACCGGCGATGATCACTACTTGGTTATTGGCGATCGCCTGTTTAATGTCATCTTTCTTTTGACTAACAGGAAGTTGTTCTGGGTAGGTCACTTTAGGCAAGGCAGCCAAACGTTGCTCGCGCAATTGCTGCGAACGGCTAATATCTTCTGCTATTTTTTGCGCTATGCTCGCTTGCTTAGTTTCATCGTTGATTTTTTTAATGCCATGAAGGCGTTTTTTGAAGATGAATTGATCTTTGCGTAAACACGTTTTTAATTCGCCGAACAGCGGACCTAGGTTAACCACCCGATACCCTTATATTTCTTAACCAATAGACTGATATTGTATCAAATAATCTATCAGGTGGTCATGGCTTTATTTATGCCAATTCGCTTAATTAAGTGAACAGTTTTGAGGCAATAAAATCTCGTTGATAACAAGGCAAAAATTTCGTTATTTAGTTGTTCTAAATGAGAGATTTTTAACGCAGTTAGCGACAGATTTAATCCCTCAAAATGATTAAGTATTATTGCGAGTTGGCATAGTCCTCTCGGTTGGAATTGGCATTGCACAAACATCGATGTAATCAGGGCTTTCAACAAACCATGCTTCTACTCGATTTTTACGTGCTTCGATGAGGTCTTTAAAGGCATTTGAGTCTGTTTTCATCACCCGAAATTCACTGTTATCAGTATCTTTAATATCTGCTAATACTTGCATATCTGTGATGGGGTTAAACGGCTGACCTTCAGTGGCTTTACGCTGCAATAGATTAAAATGCTCCATGCCTTCTAAAACACGACCAAACACGGTGATATTACGGTCTAAATAGCGCTGGCTATTGCCGATGGTGACATAAAACTCGGTACCACCGGAATTAATATCATTACCGCGGGCCATAGCAAAAATTCCTGGGCAATGTACTTGCCATGTTTCGGTTTGGCTTTGGTTTTGTGCCACAGCAAAGCCATTTAAAAAGCCCGTTTTAGCGGCATAGCCATCAGGCCCTTTAAGCTCTGTAATCGCTAAAGGAGCCTCGGTGCGTAGATAAAACTCAGCAGGTAACCCTTTTTTGGCATTTTTAACAGGTTTACTTTCGCTGGCATCTCCGCCCTGCGCAACAAATCCTTCAACAAAGCGATACATACTCAGGCCTTGATAAAACTCTTCTTTGGCAAGCTGTCGCATGTTATTTGCATGAATGGGCGCTAGTTTATCGTTTAGTTCGATATAAGCAGCACCCGTAGGTAAGGTTAATTTAATGACGTTTTCGGCACTGACTTTTCGCCACTCACTGCTACTTGCGGTTTTAATGATTTCGCCAGCGGAACGTTTTTGCCTTGTTTCTTTTGCAGTAATTGGTGCAGCTAAAACTACGCCAAGACACAGAGTTAATAGACTTAATTTCATTGTTATTATCTTTAAGTAATTGACAATTCAGCCTATTAACTTATGCCCTAATAAGCAAGTAAAAGCGATGTTTGATCACAAGTAGAGCTATTAGTCCCAATCAAATTTATAAAGAATATCAACATTTTGATAAAGGCCGCTGGTGACCTCAATATATAATTGCGACAACAATTGATAACGAACTGCCACTTCACTTAGTGAATCAAAAATGCCAACACTGTATTTCACTTGAATACCCGGTGTAACATAGCCAGATATTTCAACTTTGGTGTCATCCCCGCTACCGCTTGAACTTAAGCTAACATCAGACAAACCAAAGCTTTCACCAATTTTAGATACCACACCTTCACTACGGTTTACACCTTGGGCAAGCAGTAATTGGGTGAGCATCGCATCGGTTGAACTATCTCCTTCATCAAGAGGTTGACCATTTAATAAATAAGCCAATGCTTGGGCTTGGTCCATCGCAGGCTCTGAGAATACTTTTAATGAAGGCTGTTCAACATTACCAGTTAAGGTAATACCCGCAATCACGCCATTCGAGGTATTGTCTGGATTACGAATTGCTTTAATGTTCAAGTACGGTTTATCAATTGAGCCACTAAAGCCCACCTGACCGGTACGAATTTGCAAGTCTTGACCAAAAGCACGATAGGTACCTTGAACTAGGTTCAACTCACCCGTTGCTATCATCGGCGTAACTTGGTCCATGCTGATGTTTATGTCACCTTCAACTTTCGACTGTAAGCCAAACGAGTCAACGCGCACATCATTTTCAACCAACACCTTTAAGTTAATAGCATAATCAAAGGGCACTTTTTCTGACTGTTGCTGCTCAATATCAACAATGACTTCATCATCGCTGACTTGCACAGCACCTTCTGGTAGCTCTTCAATCGCAATACGTCCCCATGGCACGACGACTTGGCCATCAAGATTAAACGCATTATTTTTTAACGACATAGTTAAATCTGGAGACACTTTAAAGGTGACATCTTGCTGAGCACGCACAAAAAACTCTTTACCGTTTAATCTCACGTCAACGTCCGGTAAATCTTGCTGCCAATCAACACCGCCAGATAAATTAAGCGCGCCCCCTTCGGTGTCTTTGAGCTCGCCAGTGAGCTTTGCACTTTGGTTATTAAAGGCAATGTTCACATAAGAGTTTTGCAGCGACACCGGCAAGGTTGCCCCTTCTAGATTGATTTTTTCAACATCAAAATCACCATTGAGTAATGGCTCTTTTAAAGTACCTGCGATTGCTAACCGGCCTTTTATGTCGCCTGTTAGTTGCTCAAGTGATGCAATAAAGGGTCGTAAGTTTGTTAACTCAATTTTCTCAATAACCAAGTCGCCCGCTAAGGTCTGTTGATTTTGAATATCATCAATGTTGAGCTCTGACGTCACTTTACCTAATACAGATGAATCAATAGTGGCATTAAGTTTACCCGTTTGCGCATCGCTCATTGCCGAGATATCTAAAACCTCTATCGGTAACTTATAAACATTTGCGTCATCAATTAAAGATGCTTCAAGCTGGTTGGTTTTGATATTGGCACGAATCGTTTTCAATGCACCATTATTCCAATTAGCAACAAACTCCCCGTTTGCATCGCCAGTTACTTTCAAGTTATCGGGTAAGAAGTGTTTAAATTCAGCAATTGATAGCGCTGCAAGCTGTGCATTTAACTGGCCTAATTGCTTAGTTTGCTGCAAGGTCTCAAAGCATAGTTTTGAGTTATCACTTTGCCAGCAATGCGCGCCTACATTAAAGTCAAAGGTTTTGGTATTTACTTGAATATTAACCGGTTTATCAGTGCCAAAGCGTACCTGATTATCGGTAACAAGAATTTGGCTTAGCGCACCTTGCCAGGTCTCTTTATTAAATTTACCGTCTACATCAAATGATGCCTTGCCTTGATCTGCATCGAGTAAAAAAGTTAAATGATGATCTGTTTTATCGCCACTGGCGTCTAACTCAATTTGATTAATTTTGTGTTCGCTAATCGATGCAGAATCAAGCACCAGTGATACATCCGTTTGCCAATCTGCTGCGTAATCAAATTGCCCTTTTAATGTTAAACCATCAACCTGAATATCTTGATAGCTCAATGTATTAAGGACTAGATTTAAATCAACCGTTGGCGCAAGACGCTCACCACGTAAGCTCAAATCAGCAAAGCCCTTGCCTTGCATAGGCAAGATATCTTGACCACTTGCATCTAGACGCAATTTACCGTCTACACGCCATACGTCATCAACCTGTCCCGATAGCGCAATTTCATTTTTACCGCTTTTCACTTCAAGTTTTTTAAAACTCGCATGCAGGCTGCTATCAAGTTCAAAATCCGACAACAAGGTCACTGGCACTTCATTAACTGAACCATTTAATTGCGTGTTATCTAAGGCAAGCTGCCACTCACCTGCCTGTAAATTAAATGAACCATTAAATTCACCAGATAAATCACTGCTTAATGCATCCGTTAAGTATTGGGCTTTTAAGTGGCTTAAAACCCCTTTAAACTCGCTTTTTACCCCGTTCGACCAATCAACTGATGCGTTAATGTCTGCTTTACTGTCATTAGCATTGAGGCTTAACTGCTCAAGTTTTGCGTTTGTTAAACTACCTTGTAATTGCGATTTCACAGTCATTGCAGGTAATGCGTCTAACTGCGTTACTAGGCTCAAATCAACAGCATAAGCATCGGCATGGCCTTTGGCTTTTAAATCAAAGTCTGATAATTGCAACTGCTGTGTATCTGTCGTAATTTGCCACTTTGCTATCTGGCCTGTTAAATCAAATGGGTAATTTGTTTGTTTTAGGTTCACAGCCCCTTTTAACTCTGCTGGGTACGCTCCTTGCGTTACTAATTCTAACGTTAAATCCTCAAGCGGGCCTGAAACCGATAACCTAGCTTGATGCTCAGTGCTTTTTACAGACACTGCTCCCTCAATTGTATTTTCACCCGAAAGCTCTGCCATTAAGTTAGAGTGCAATTGCCATTGCTGATAACCTGCAGCAAGCTTTTCAAGATTAATATCGCTTCCTTTGGCTGACGCAATCAACTCGATATTTTCAATAAGCTGAGCCTCTTCTGCGCCATAAGGGGTAACAGCAACTTTACTGATTTGAAATTGCTTCAGCTCAACATTAATCGGGAGCGTAATATCAAGTGCTGGTAATGCTGGAAGCTCTGTTAATGGCGTTGATTTAGGCTGCTCTTTTGCTTGATGTAATAACACATCAACATCAGCAATGGTCAGTGAATCCACTGTAATATCCGATGCTTCGCCGCGACCATTTAAGTTTAATTTGTTGACTGTTACATCGGCACTCGGGTGCGCGAGATTAAAGTGATTAATTGCAACTCGCTTAACAGCAACTTTCATTGGTAAGTTGATTTGACCAGCCTGCTCAGCTTCAGGCTCTGCTTCAGTGCTCTGCTCAGTTGATACAGCTTGGCTTTTAATGCTTAGATCAATCGACTGGGCACTTAAATTATCTAGGCAGATACCATCACAACGCCACCAGAATAAATCAATTTTTAGCTGCTTTGCCTCAAGCTTGATGCCTTGATTTTCAAAGTGAACATCAAACGCATCGTTATATAAAAAACGCCCAGATGGCAGGTTGATTTTTAAACCATCAACTAACTTATTCGCTGTGTATGCAATAAAGTGATTACCGGGCGCGGTGAATAGCAAACAAAACACAATAACTAGCAGACTTGCCAACGTGATTGATAGAACCTTGGTTATCTTTTTTAACATCTTCATTAGATTTCAGGCCCTATGGTAATACTTAATCGGGTACTTTTGCTTTCTTTTGTTAAACCCCAAGCATGGTCGATACGTACAGGGCCAACCGGTGTTAAATAGCGAAAACCAAAACCGGCACCAACTTCGACGCGATCACTAAAATCATTAGTCGCAGTACCACTATCGACAAATAAGGCTGCGCGCCAATGTTCAGCAAATTGATAGTTATATTCAACAGTGCCACTCATTAAATATTTACCACCAATTAGGCGCCCTTCCCCATCTTCAGGGGAGATAGATTCATAGGCAAAACCACGTACACTCTGATCACCACCGGCATAAAAACGCAGTGATAACGGCACATCATTTATATTATCGACCAACATGGCACCTAGATTGGCTCTTAAAAACAGCATATGGCGTTCTGCAAAAGTAGTTAACCAGGCATTTTGCAGTTGTAAGCGCAAAATATTGGTTGAAGACATCATATCTTTTAAACCAAACTCTACTGACATCATCCATTGATAGCCTTCATAAGGCGTTGTGCCCCCCTCGGTGTCTTTTTTGGCATAACTAATACCAGGCATCAGCATTTTTGCGCTTTGTTCTTCATCCCCTATTCGATAGGCCTCGTAATCGCGTCTTAAAAAAGCAGTACGTACCCAATCGTCATCAGTGAGCCACTGCCGCTGAAGCTGCCCCGTGAATATACGGCTGTATAAATCATTGGTTAATTCATCTTCGAGCTTGTAACCCACAGAAAAGCGCCAAAGATCATCATTAGGGTCGTCAACTGGCACCGTATAGCCAAGTGAAATATCTTGCTGGCGCTCAGATACATTAAGGTTACTTTCTAAATAATGACCATCTTCGGTGATCCAAGGCTTGGTCCATTTGAAACGGACTTTTGGTCCAAGGTCAGTGCTATAACCGCCACCCACTTCATAACTATTGGCAGGTTTGTGTAATACATCAACGTTGACAGGCACTTGGTTATTTTTACGTTTTGCAATATCTGCATACACACGAACACTGGCAAAGTAAGGGGTACTCGACAGTGCTAAGTTGTAATCAGAAACCTCGGTCGCTTTATAAGGCTGACCTTGTTTAAATTCAGCCAGCGAACGAATGTATTTTTCGGCTGGAGTCTCACTACCAATTGTGATGTCACTAAACTGATAACGGGGCCCAGTATCGACATTGAAAATGACTTTTGCGCTATTATTTTTTAGCGAAACTGCCAATTTATGCTCATGCCATTTTGCATCAAAATAGCCTAAGTCTAATAGTTGGCTTTCAATACGTTTTCTTGCGGCCTCATATTTACCGTGATTTAAAAAGTCACCTTGTTTGATTTTGATGCTGTTGACGGCAGACATAAATTCAGCGTCATCTTTACCGGCACCCGTGATAGTCACGTTAATATCTGCAATACGGGTAGCAGGACCACGTTGAACATCAACAATTAAAAGCTGCTGAGCATCATCGAAACTAATTTTGATTATCGGCTTATAATAACCAAGCGCCTTTAAACTCATTTCAACTTGGCTTTTAGCGTGACGCCTTAATGCCTTAGAAGTTTTTTCATCGACCAGTTGCTTAATGTAAAGCTCAACGTTTTTTTCGAGATCATCACTGATCCCTTGAATTTTATAATCTTTAATAACAGTTGAGGCACTAATTGCGTGCTGGCTGTATGAAAAGCAGATAAACACAAAGACAAAAAAGAAATGCCGAGTATACAAAAAATATCCTTACTTTTTTGGAAGAGTCATAATCTAAAATGAGTACAAAAAGATACTAGCACAGTGCAATAGCCACTGACATAATTGAAATGTTAAAATTAGTACGCGTTAAACAATTATTTTCGCTACAATAGCGGATAATACCTAGATTTATAATGAATGAGCGACTAAATGCACTTCCCTGATGACGAAAACGGTCAATTATTAGCTGAAATTGCTGACGCTGGTGTCGATTTAACCAGTATGCAAACTATCGATTTCTATATTCTTTTTGAACAAAAGCCTGAAGCAGAAAAATTTGCTGAAACCATTACAAGTGATGAACTTGCCCCTTCAACAGAGTTAGCCAAATGTCCAGATACAGGGGTGTGGGAAGTAATTACTCGTGTGAAGATGGTGCCAGATCACACCTTACTTAGCCAAACAGAACAATACTTAGAAAGCATTGCTAATAGCCATAATGGTTATGGCGATGGTTGGGGGTTGATGGCCGAAGAAGAATAAGCCATTCCCACAATCTCGTAAGGGGATCAATTTAATTGATTCGCCTTACGAAAATTGCCCTGATAATCAAATAGCTTTTCAGCCACTTTCCAACCGTATTTTTTATTTTTACGCGCAATCACAAAATCGGGTGCTAGTAGCTGCTGTTGTAAATTGACAACTTGCTCCGCGCTTTGCCAATCTATTGGGGTAAAACCTGGTGCAGCTCGCTTACCAAACTGCTTATTAAAAATAAATCGTCCGGTGTCATTTGCTAAGTTAAATACCTCATCACAACTGGCTCCATCTTCATCATAATAGCTAATTTTAAGTAACCCTTTTGCGAGCACCTGAGCTGACAAACCACTACACCTTAATACCAAGGCATCTTTTAAATTTAGTGCTTCTCGTAGTTTATCATCAGGGTCTGCCATCATGGCACCACAGGACTGACACTGCCTTGCAGCAATATCATTTTGTTCACCACACTGCTCACATTCTTTAAACCGAAAACGATAATCGCACTGTACTTGTTCTTCACCATCGTCCAGCAAGCCTTGGCAGCGCCTACCAAAATGCTCAACCACTTTGCCTTCGCTGTCTGTTTTACCCCAAAAAATATTCGCAAATCCACAGCCTGGACACAGCACTTGAACAGGCACATTATCACTTTGCGCTTTTTTACTGCCGACCTCAGGGTAAAACAAATCAAAGCCGTTACCTGCATAATCAATCACTAAGCAGTCTTTTTTTCCTTCGCTTAAACGAAGGCCTCGACCAACAATCTGTTGATATAAACTGACCGACTCGGTGGGACGTAAAATCGCAATATAATCGACATGAGGCGCATCAAAACCCGTCGTGAGTACGGATACATTTACTAAATATTTTATTTGTTTTGCTTTAAATTGATTAATAATTCGATCACGCTCGTTATTATCAGTATCACCCGTGATAAGTGCCGTACTATCCTCAGGTAAGTAACTGGTAATTTCTTTGGCATGCATTACGGTTGCAGCGAAGATCATCACGCCATGACGCTGTTCACTGTATTCTATAACTTGCTTGATAATCGCTTTTGTTGCGCGTGTATTATCTTTCAATAACGCATTCATATTCTCAATACTATACCGACCAAATGAATCACTCGGTAATGATGAAAAGTCATAATGGCTAATGGCTGCATCGACTTCATGGGGCGGCGTTAAATAGCCGTTCTTGATCATATAGCGCAGTGGTAACTCAAAAATACACTTTTTAAACGGTGCATCTTTATCACCTCTAACAAAACCATGATAGTGATGATGGTAAACCCAACCCATCCCCATACGAAATGGTGTTGCGGTTAAGCCAAGTACTTTAAGATTGGGATTTTGTTTTTTTAGACTCGCTATCACCAGCCCGTACTGGCTTTGTTCATCACCGCTTACACGGTGGCATTCATCAATGATCAACAAAGAGTAAGCATCAGTGAGCTTTTCTGTATTGCGTGCCAGTGATTGCACACTCGCAAAGGTGACTTGCTCTGTTAAAGACTTTTGCTTTAACCCCGCAGAAAAAATACTCGCCTTAAAACCAAAGCTAATATATTTCTCGGCGTTTTGCTCTACTAACTCTTTAACATGCGCGAGCACCATAATCTTTTGTTTAGCAATGCGCGCAAGTTCAGCAATAACAAGGCTTTTTCCAGCCCCTGTTGGTAAAACAATCAGTGCGGCGTCATCTGTTTGTCGAAAGTGAGCAACCGTGCGTGCTACGGCCTCTTGTTGGTAGGGTCTGAGTACGTACTTCATGTTATCGGACTATAATCGACATAAAAAAGGGAAGCATACGCTTCCCTTGATATTCTTTAAAGCAAAAATTAAGCGAGGTGTTTTGTTAAATCGACACCTTGGAATGCTTTAGGACGTTTGCCACGGCCTGTCCATTCAACAATTTCGCCATTAAATTCGATGCGGTACTTTGGTTTTACCTTAGTACGCTTATCTGTTGATGCAACATCTTGTAAATCTTCTAATGTAAGTCCTTTTTCTTTTAGTAGATCGAGTACTTCTTTTTTAGCTTCTTGCTGTTGAGTATATTTCTCGATTGCTGTGTCAATTAGCTGTTTTGCTTTTTCTAATTCAGATAATGACGCAGATTTCACAAAAGATCGGATTTCTTTCATTGAGAGCTCTCTTAAGTATTAAAAGTTAAGTTAAATGTTCAACAGTAGCTAGTATATGAGGATTTAATGAAATAATCTATTCCATGTTTATTTTTTATCCTATCTTTTTATTATAGCCATAGCTTTATTTTATCTATTACATCCCTTAACTCAGTAATTAATTGTTCCACTATTAATGTATCTTGCTGTTGATTAAAGGTATTTTCTGTTGTCACTATTAGCTCAGATAAAGGTGGGTATTGCAGCATAACAATAGCGCCTTTAAGCTTATGTATTGCAGCAGAAACCTTTTCTAAATTTTGAGCTTCCAAGTGCTCTTGTAGAGTATTTAAATCACTATGCAAACTGTTAATAAATACGTCGGCAAGCATTTTTGCATCACTCTCATTACCAAAAACAGTTAACCAATGCTGCTTATCTTTTATACCTTGTAAACTGATATCAACGCCTTCACTGCTATTAGGCAAATCATTAGAGCTTAAATCTATAAACTCAGCTAGACGATTATATAATTCATTAAGTTTATAAGGCTTAAATAAAACACTATTCATTCCTGACTTTAATGCTTTGTTAAAACATTCTTTTGAATCATCGGCGGTAAAGCCAATAATTGGCAAATGTTTAAATTTTTCTTGATTGCGTAATTGCTCCGTTAACTTAAACCCATCTAAGTCAGGCATATGACAATCGGTTAGTAATAAATCAAACCGTCCTGTTTCAAGTGCTCTGAGTGCAGCAATACCATCATCAACCATCACTGCTTTGATACCGAGCTTCTGGCATTGTTTTTCGAGTAATAATTGATTTGTTTTATTATCTTCAGCAATTAATATTTGCCCATGTAACTGAGCATTTTGCGCAGCCAACCCCTCATCATTGCTGGTATGTACATTATCTAAAAGCTCTCTTAGAGTATCTGGATATAATGGCTCTATAGGTAAAATATGACAGCTACAATTAGCCGGCCTATGCTCTTTTTTTGCACTTGCGACTAAAATGTAGTTGTTGGTTGCAGTACTGATTGATTGCAGCCAGTTAGCGCCCAACAACGTTTTAATATAGCTTTCATCAATAAGAATATTATCTTCTTGCGTAAATGCTTCTTTATCTATTGGCCAACTTAATTGATGATGCTTTACACCCATATTAGCTAGATTATTTAATAACTGATGGTCTTGAGAACACACAGCCCAATTCACTGATACAGCCTGCAGTTTTTGTTTGCTGACGCTTTTAAGTGGCACAGCAATGTAAACATTGGTACCTTTACCAAAAGTACTTGAAATGGATATTTCACCTTGCATTGCTTCAACAAGTTGCTTTGCCAAGCTCAAGCCTAAGCCTGTACCTCCATGGCGACGTTGAATTGAGTTGTCAGCTTGCTCAAAAGGGGTAAATGTATGCGCCAACTGCTCAGCCGTCATACCTTTACCTGTATCTGATATTTCAATTTTTAAAGACTGCTTCTCAAATAACACATCGCAGCTTATTGAACCATTTTCAGTAAACTTCACAGCGTTATTTAAAACATTAGAGAGAACCTGCATCAAGTGGCTTATGTCAACAGAAGCTAAGGTATAAGCAGCTGTGCGCCAAATCACGTTAAACTCAAGCCCTTTTTGCTTAGCTAGGTATTCATGGGCACGCAAAACACGACATAAATGTGCTTCTAGGTCGACCTCACGTAATTCAACTTCAATATTGCCTGTCGTGGTGTTAGCAAAATATAAAATATCATCCACTAATGTGCGAAGCTTGGTTACAGAGCTGTCAATGTGCTCAACGAGGTAATGCTGCTCTTCATCAAGCGGTGATGATTTTAACAACTCTATAAAGCCATTTACCCCAGACATTGGCGTTCTTAATTCATGACTCATAGTGGCAATAAAGCGGCTTTTTGCTAGATCAGCTTGATGCGCAAGCTGAGTAGCTTTACTTAAGTCTGCTTGTTGACGTTTAAGTAAGCTGATGTCCAGCAAGATCCCGTTCCAACGCACACCTTGCTTATCGTCTCGTTTATTAATTTCAGCATTAGCAATATAACGACACCAAATTTGCTGGCCGAGATTATTTATCCGAAACTCAATATCAATCAGTTTGTTAAATTTTGTCGCTGCTTTAAAACTCTTGGCGATTTGCACGCGGTCTTCATCAACAATAAATGGCGAGATACATCCCGTCATACCGCGCTGGTTAATCATTCGTGAAGTGACACCTAATAAGCTCTGCGCGCCCTTACTTATATAGGTATAACACCCCTCACCATTGTCATAATACTCATACTGGAAAACGCCGCCGGGTATGGTATCTGTGATGGTTTGTAGAAGCTGTTGAACTGACTGATTCTCACGTTGTAAATGGCGGTGCTCAGTAACATCAGTAAGTACTGTCATGATGCCTGCTAGTTCACCATCTAACCCCACATACGGCTTTTTAGTATAAAGCAGCTCCAGTTCTTTGCCAGATTTGTTAGTGTAATTAATATGCTGATTAATGACTTTGCCTGAATTTAAACTTTGTTCATTTTGTGAAATTAGTTTTTTTACAACTTTAATGTCGCCGCGCAGATATTGGTTATTTTCATCCCATAAGTGAGCAAAATTTTCTTTGTAGGCACGATTCCACATAACGCGTTTTTGATGCTGATCTTGAATCACCACCATAGTGGGTAAGTCATCAATGAGTTTTTGGGTAAAGTTAAGCTTAATCAATGCCACTTCTTCAGCTTCTTTACGCTTTGCAATTTCGCGATTAATAGTTAACCGCCAGCTAATAAAATAAATCACCGACACAGCGATTAAAATTAAAATAAGAATTGCCGTGGTATTCACTGTTTTACGGTCGTAGCCACGTTCAATACTAAAAATGCCATGACGGTTCACAACATGGCTAAAATCGTTGCTGGTCAGTGTTTTAAATAAGCTGTCTAGCAAAGTCGCAAACTCTGAAAAGTGCTTATTCACTAAAAAATAAATAGGCTGGGTATAACGGTATTTTGGATTAATATAAAACTCACCAATATAGAATTGGTTTAACTGGTATGCCGCAATACTTTGCGGCAATATCACAGCATCAATGTTGTCATTTCTCAGTGCATAAAATAGCGTTTTAATTGAGTCAAATGATACCGTTTCAACGAGTTCATTCGTTACAAGCTTTTGCTTAGGGTCAGCAAACGCTTCTAAATAACCAATTCGTTTAGTTTGGCTTGCTCGTTTAGAGATTAACACCATCTCTAAACTGTAGTGAGCAGGCAGTGCTATCAACACACCCTCATCAATTTTAGTAGGGTTCATGGTCGGAATTAAATCAATTTTATTGGCTAAAAATAGTCGTTCCAACTCTTTCGAATTAGCCGCAGGTATATACTTAAACTGAAAGTCACTGCGCTGCGCTAAAAGCTCAAGAGTATCGTTTAAATAGCCATTAGCTTCCCCTAAATTACTTGTCGCATGAATTGGATATAAACCATCGACAAAAGAGAATGTCAGTAAGTAATTATTTTCTTCTTTTTTATCAATACGGTTAAAGTCACGCTTAAATTGACTATACGCTTTAGCGGCTAAATATTCTTCACTAGCAGAACTTTCCCATAATTGTCTCGTGGTTGGTGAAATAGCGGCTAATACCGAGTTAACCTGATTGCGTAATGCTGTTTTATTTTTATTAAACATTACATGCAAGGTTTCGCTCGATAACCAAACTGGGCTCACAACTTTTAGGTTTTCTTGAGAGCGATTTTTTAGTTGGTGGGATAAAACCGAGTAATCCCCCATAAAAGCATCAAACGAGCCATCTGCTACTTTTTTAAAGGCGTCTTCGGGTTTTATAAAACGATTGATAAATAGCGCGCCATTTTCAACTAAATATTCACAATGTGAACTACCCGTAATGCACACCCAACGTAAGCTTGCTAAGTTTTTCAAAGCATCATTTGCGATAGACTGATTTGCGACAATACCTCTTGGCGCTTCCATGAAGGGGGTTGAAAATAAATAATGCTTTTTGCGTTGTGCGGTTTTATTTAGGCCTACAGCAAAATCGATCTCACCAACTTTAAGCGCATCTAACAACTCATCTAAACTGTCGTAAACACGATATTCAAGATCGGCTTCAGCCAAGCGAGCGATTTCATTACTATAACCAACAATAACACCCGAAAACTGCCCATCAGCATCCCGGGTATGGTAAGGAAAAAAATTATAGTTAACGATACCCGCTTTGAGTTGTGTGGCTAACACATCGAATGAAAGACACAGCGTCAAAAACAACACTATGATTTTATGGAAATAACTCAACTTAAACATCGCTTTTATTAAGGTTTTTTAAGTATAAGAGCATAAATTGATTTAAACAACTGCACATAAATCTTGAGCAAGAGCTTAAGTAAATAATTAAGCCTTAAAAATTAATTATTTTATAACTGTAAAACCTGTAGTGAATTTGTTTATAAAATAAAAAACCCTGCAAGTGCAGGGTTTTAATATACAAGTATTTAAATCGTTCGTTTAGAACTTAAATTTGAAACCTGCATAGTACAGACGACCAACTTGACTATAAAGAGTGTCGTCGTAGTCTAATTCAGAGTTCAATACTGGATCTTTATCAGCTAAGTTATTAACACCTAGTGTTAGATCAAGATTCCAAGGCGTTGCGTAAGTATAGTTAATATCGATAATGTTATACGAAGATAACTCACCAACTGCTTTGAACTTAGTACCTTCATCATTTGCATCTTCAGTTTCTTCAGCTGTAGAAGCAATATGATTCCAATTTACGTTTAACATGTGAGCTTCGATATCCCATGTTAAGCCCCAGCTGATTCTTCTTTCTGGTAAACCAGCACGGCCAATTTTATCAACGTTAGGGTAACCGATGATATCTGGCTCTTCATAGCTAAGTACTTCTGACCAAGCAAACTTAGAGCGAAGTAGACCTGCGCCACCTAAGTCAAATACTGCGTTAAGTTTGAAATCTAAGCCATCTGTAGAGAAACCAGGGATGTTAGCCATTGGTGCAGTAACAAGTAATGAACGACCTGTTGGATTACCACCACGGTCTACAGATACTTGGTCATAACCAGCAGCGTTATCATTTGGATCTTCAGGGTCACCTAGAAGACCAGCTAACTCAAGGTCAAATACGTCTTGTGTAGATAACGAGCTAACTTGGTTAGTGATTTCGATATCATAGTAATCAACTGACATATCGATATTATCAGTGATGTTATAAACCATACCGAAACTTACACTTTCTGATTCTTCAGGTTTTAATGAATCAGTACCGATGAAGTAAGTTGTATGTTGTTGTGTACGACAATCAGAACGTGATGTACCTGCTGATGTACATACCACAACATCTTTAGCTGATGAAGCTGACTCTTGTGGTGCTTTATATAGATCTTCCAACGTTGGAGCACGGAAACCTTCACCCCAAGCAGCACGTAAAACTAACTCATCAAATGGCTGGTATTTAAGTGAAACTTTAGGAACAAATGATGAACCTACATCGCTGTAATCATCATATCGAGCAGCTAAGTTTAACTCTAATGTGTCTACTACAGGGATTAACATTTCAGCAAAAACAGCTGATTCTGTACGGTCACCTGCCGCTGAACCACCAGCAGTACCAATGATGTTTTTCGCTTCGTTTTGAGCTTCCGCTTGGTCAAAGTAATCAGTTTCACGGTAGCTAGCACCAACATATAGGCCTAGTTCACCTGCAGGTAAAGTAGCTAACTCATTAAAGCTTACGCCTGCAGTTACTTCACGTAATGTACTACCAGAACGACGGTTACTATTTGCGGCGATATTAGCTAATTGAGTAGCATACGCAGATTGATCTGGGTCACGTGGATCCCAACCATCAATGATCGCATTTTCTACGCTTGGGCGATGAACATAGCCTTGACCCCACTCGTTCATTTCATAACGGTTGTAGTGTGCATCTACATGCCAATCAAACACTTCACCCATACCATTTAGAGATGCACTCCAATCAGCCATGTTGCTAACTTGCCAAGTGTCACGTGAAGTACCTACGTTATTAAAGCGGTAATAACCACGGTCGCCTTCATTAACAGCCATTAAGCCTTTTTCTGTGTCTTCAGCAAGCGCAATAGGGAATGTAAACCAGCCTGCTGCAGGTGCGAAACGACCAAAGCTTTCATTACGCGAATGTAATGAGCGGAAGTTAAAGATTAAATCATCATTGATGTCATAATCAAAGTTAACAAATACTGAGTCACGCTTTGTTGAAGCAGCGTCAGCAGCAACAGCAGTATAATCATAGTGACAGCCGTCGTCAGCAGGGAAATCTGGTGCATCATTATGATAAGCAAAAGAATCACCGTACTGCGAACAGTCTTGACCAGTGATCATTGGGTTAAACTCAAATGTTTGCATATCTAGAATGTTACGGCCATACCAGCTTTGACCTGTTGTACCAGCGAATGTACCTGAACCATCGTCTGTTGCACGTGAGAACCAACGATCACGAGCAAAAATAATATCACGCTCATCATGCTCATAGCTGAATACTAGGTTAGAGTTTTCTGATTTAAGACCTGTGATAATTGAGAATGATGACTCATCACCACCGCCATCACGGCTCGGAGTACCCATACGACCCTGAACTTGAACACCTTCAAAATCTTTTCTTAAAATAATGTTAACTACACCGGCGATCGCATCAGAACCATATACCGCAGATGCGCCATCACCCATAACTTCAATGCGCTCTACAGCAGCAAAAGGAATGGTATTTAAGTCAGCTGCACCACCACCCATAACAGGTGAACCTGGCATTTTCTTACCGTTAATTAAAACAAGTGTTCTTGAAGAACCTAAACCACGTAAGTTTACTGTTGCCTGACTTTGCGCAGTACTACCTGATGATGGTTGAATCGAACCAAATGAGTTAAATGTTGAACGGTTTAATACGTCTGCAACACTTAATTGACCTGAATTATCTAAAGATGCACGGTCGATTACAACAACAGGGTTTGCACCCTCAATGTCAGTTCGTTTAATACGTGAACCTGTAACTTCGATTCGCTCAACTTTTTCTACACCTTCTTCTTCAGCAGCAAAAGACGAAGCTGAAAATGCAGCAGTTGACGCTGCACCAAAAGCAATCGCTAAGCGAACTGCTTTTGAAACTTGATTATTTAACATTTGATTCTCCCTGGTCATATCCATGTTATGACTTTATTAATTTATTTTACCCCTTAAAAAGGTACTAGTACCCCATAAGGGAATTAAATACTAATATTAGGGACAACTTTTGGTCAACAGTTTTTTAACCATTGTTTTTCAATGTAAATTTTAAGTTTCATGTGTATATAAGATTAAAGAAAAATTTGATTACATATATTTCACATTAGTTTATATATTCGAAACAATAAAAAACCCAGAACAAGGTTCGAGCCTTAGTTTCTGGGTTTTTTATATTTTTTTGATAATTTATTATTTCAAATATCTAGCCAAAAACTTTTCCATTTTTGTGTAAAGCTCAACTTTATTTTCTTGCTTCTGAAAGCCATGACCTTCATTTTCTTTCATTATCCATTCATCATCTGACAAAATTACTCCTTTTTTTGCCAGTGCATCGCGTAAATCAGTTGCGTGTTGCTTAACTACGCGCGGGTCTTTCGCACCTTGCACTATCATTAGTGGCGCTTTAATTTTATCAACATGTTGCAACGGTGACATTCGTTTCATTAGGGCTTCATCAGATGGATCACCAATCTGCATTTCAAGCACTTCACGTTGTGACTCCCAATGCTTTGGTAATGTATCAAATAATAAAGACACATCTGTTACGCCAACGTAATCTATTCCGCATTTATAAAGTTCAGGTGTAAACGCAAGGCCCGCTACTGTGGCATAGCCACCGTAACTCGCGCCATAAATACAGACCTTATTCGCATCTGCGATACCTTCTGAAACCAAATATTTAACGGTATCTGTAATATCATTTTGCATTTCAGCGCCCCATTTACCACCATAGCCCGCTTGCTGGAATTTGCGACCATAACCGCCAGACCCCCTAAAGTTAACTTGGACTGTGGCATAGCCTCTACTTGCAAAAAACTGGGCTTCAGGATTGAATCCCCAATAATCTCGAATTCCAAAGGGACCACCATGTGGATTTACGATAAGAGGTAGCTGTTTACCCGACGAGTTTTTAGGAATTGTGATATAACCATTTAATGTTAAACCATCTCTACTTTTGAATTCGATAGGCTGCATCGGCGACATCGCTTTAGGATCTATCCATGACATTGGGCTTAATAATGCTTTTAAGCTATTGTCATTTTTATTGAATAAATAATATTGGCCGGGATCAGTGTCACTCGCTGCATAGACAATATTGAGCACTTCATCATCAGAGCGACTGGTAATTGTCACAACTTTATCGGGAAATGTCTGCTTTAATGAGGTCATCATTTTTGCAGTCTGTTCATCGAAGTATACTTCTTCAGGGTATTTGTCATAAAAACTAATTGAAGTAAGCTTTTTACGCTTTCTCGAAAAGCTAAGCGATGTAACATCAACGTTATCATGGGCAAAAATTTGTTCGCCTAACTTATTCGTTTCTGGGTCGAAATAAAAAACAGCTTTGGTATCACGACCTAAATCAGAAGCGACGAACAACCTTTTATTATCGAAATCAAATGCCAATGGTTCAATATTTGCTTCTTCGGCATTGTACTCTCGTAATACTCTGAATTTTTCTTCGCCTTTTCCTTTATATAGTAAAGTACCTTTTAAACCTTCAATCGTTAAAGCGCCACGTACCTCACCATCATGATCAAGCATCCACCCCTGAACGTTACCAGGGTTCTTTGCAAGTAAGTCCATCTTGTAATTACGTTCGTGTTTACGATCCCAACGGCTGTCGATTGGCAGTTTATATAAATCTGGAGCAACAATGTTTCGGCCGTTATATTGCACCAGAATATGCTTCGGATCATCTGGTAATAAATGCACAACTGATGCAGAGCGGATACCTGATGCGCCAACTTTTGATCCGACTAACTGCACGACCTTCGCACGTTTCTTATGGGCATCAATTGTATAAATACTGAATGCTTCATTACCATTACTGTCTAGTGTAAAAATAATGTCATCATTATTCGCCCAAGAGAAACTATTGATATCTTGCTCATCAAACTTTGTTATTGGCCTCGCATTTTTAAAGCCATCAACTTCCATTACAACAATATTTCTACGCTCGTTAATTGGCGATAAAACCGCAAGATACTTACCATTTGGAGAAAGTTGCAAATTAGAAAATTTAGGTGTTTTAAAGAAGTCCTCAATTGGGATGTCTTGCGTTTTGGAGCCGACACTCATAGATAAACTGAGCAAACTACTCAAAAGTAAAAACCATATTATTTTCATTTTAATATTCCCTTTAATTATGACGATAAATGTTTGGGTTATTTATAACTTAGTACTTTGCATAAAAAAACCCTGCTACAGCAGGGTTTTAAGAGCTTATACTAATTATTTTAGCTTAGAATTTTTGTTCTAAACGAAGGTACATTGAACGACCTGTTTGATCGTATAATGACCAGCTTGAATCACGGTAATCACGGAAGCCGTCATACCAAGAAGGTGCTTTCTTATCAAATACGTTGTTAACACCTACAGAAATTTTAGTATTTGTTGGTGCAGTGTATGTGAACTGAGCATTATGCTTGAAGTATGAAGGAACGTCAGCAAGGTAATCAACACCCCACTCTTCGTTACCTGACTCTTGAGCGCCTACGTAGAACATAGTCCAAGAAGCACTGTAATCTTCATAAGAATAGCTAACACCTAAATCAGCTTTCCAATCTGGGTAATCTTGAAGACCAGCATAATCAAACGGTTCTGCATCTTTGTCAGCTTTCTCTTCAAATTCCATAACTTTTGAAACGTTTAGCATTACGCCAAAGTCACCGAAGCTAGTTTCATGCTTGTAGCGAGTTGAGAAATCGAAACCAGACGTTTGTAGTGATGCTTTATTGATATAACCTGTGTAGATGTAATCAATTTGGCCAGTACCATTAGCACGGTCGATAGCATCTGGTGTAGAACCTAAACCACCTTCTTCTTGTTCAATACGTAGAAGTTCAGTTGTGCTTACGTCATCGATACGGTTTTCGTAGCTGATATCGTAGTAAGTTAATTCTACTGCTAAGCCATCAACGATATCCCATACGAAACCAAGCGTCGTAGAGTCACCCGTTTCTTCAGTAAGGTTTGCATTACCACCGAACCATGTCGCTACTTGCTCACCAGCGTCAGAACAATAACCTTCTAATGATTGACCAGGGTTAGCATCACACCATGCTGTATCACGAACAGTTGGGAAGCTTAATGCATAAGACTGGAACATTTCGCCCATGTTAGGAGCACGGAAAGACTCACCCCAAGAACCACGGATTAATAATGTGTCAGTTGGGCGCCAAGTAACACCTACTTTTGGAACAACCTTATCAAATGTAGTGCTCTTTTCACCAAGGTTAGTCATACCTGACTGTTCGTATTTCTCATAACGACCAGCAACAGTTACATCAATTTCGTAAGGTAAGCTTGCTTGAATTTCCATGTATGCAGCAGTACGGTCACGAGTTGCATATACGTCATCGCCGCCTGAACCGCCTGAGATGAAACCATTTGCAGACTCAGGATCAGATACTTGAGTGAAATCAATTTCTTCAAATTCTGCACCAACAACACCAGCAATAACGAAATCACCGTTATCAACGAATGTAGTAGATACTAAACCATCAATTTGTTGGCTTTCGTAACGACCTTCATAAGTACCTGTATGCGCTGCATATTGGTATAAGTCTGTAAGTTGAGTATTCCACTCTTCGTAGCTCATGCCAGTAGTGTTAAGAATATCATATTCACCAGAGTCAATTGCGCTTTGTAACATTACGTCATTAACTAGGTTGCTACCAAAAACATTTGTTTTAGAGATGCTGTTTTGATAGTTGATTTCCCAATCAAAACCATTACCAATATCAGTGAAGCCTTCAAGACCTAATACGATGTCTGTAGTTACAACTTCTGTTTTTGTATCACGGTTACCAATTGGCACAGAACGCATGTAAAGACGGATATCTTCATCTTCTGGGTTATATTGGTTGTCAGCATCCATCCAAACTGCACCGGTAGATACTGGCGTACCTGCGTAACGAGAGTTTGTTTCGTTGAAACTTGCCATTGCACGACCAACAAAGCGAATGTTGTCAGTCAATTCATAGTTAAAGTTAGTTAAGAATGAGTTGTTTTCTACGTCTGGGTAGAATTTTGTAACGTTACCGTAATTGTATAAACAACCACCAACGCCGTTCTCATCCATAGAATTTACGACGTCAGCTGTTTGGTCACAAAGCTCAGGGTTAGAGATATAGCTACCCGCACCACCGATTCGGTAGTTTGGAACATGGCTATAACCGCTGTACGCACCGTAAGTTGGATCGTCCATCGCCCAAATTTCTTTGTCGAAGATTGCATTGTCACGTGAGTTTTCATACGTGAAGATGATGTTACCTTTTTCAGATGTGTAACCTGAAGTAATTGAGAAAGTTTTGCTTTCGCCACCTTCAACTTTAGGTACTTCGTAATCGTATTTTACGCTAACGCCATCAAAGTCTTTTTTAGTGATGATATTGATTACACCAGCAACTGCAGATGAACCATAAACAGCTGATGCGCCATCGCGAAGAATTTCAACACGCTCAACAACAGCCATTGGGATGATTGATGTATCAGCCGATGAACCAGAAGATGAACTTGTACCAGGCATACGACGACCATCTAATAATACAAGTGTCGCGTCAGAGCCAAGGCCACGTAAGTTAATGTTAGAAGAAGCTGCACCACCAGCACCGTAACCAGATACACCTTTCCAAGAACCGAAAGAGTTAGAAGCAAGGTTATTTAAAACGTCAGCAACTGTAGGCTCACCTGAAAGGCTGATTTCTGCCGCTGATAAAACGGTAACTGGAGAGCTGTTCTCAAGATCTACCTGCTTGATACGTGAACCAGTAACTTGGATACGCTCAACTTTTTCTGCGTTTTCTTCATCTGCAGCAAATGTGCTTGCAGAAAATGCAGCTGTAGAAGCTGCGCCAAAAGCGATCGCTAAGCGAACAGCTTTTGAAACTTTATTATTTAACATTTGATTCTCCCTGGACCATGTTATTCATGGAATATTTATAGTTATTCAAAAAAAATGCATATTAGGCAGTAATTTTGAGCTTTGATAATAATACTCGCCACTCTTAAAGGTCAACACTTCGCTAACTCAAAAGTTCAATTTTTAACAATAAATAAAACACTAACCAAAATAATAAAACATAATTAACACCTTCAAACCCCTTTAAATACAATAGACACAGCAACATTTACAACAGGTTACAAAGATCAAAAAGAATTTAATTTTTTAGTATTAATATGGGTACTAAAGCAAAACCCACCAACAATTGCAATTTACACAACAAAACCAGTACTGATAAATGGCATTTTTTATCTTTAAAAATAAAAAAATAAAATTTTAAGACCTTACAATTAAGATGAAACCACAATAAACATGGTCAAAATGATTGATACATGTAGAAAAAGGACAAAATGATGCAAAAGTTAATAGAATGAACATTCTATTAACTAGCAATAACTAACGAAAAGTGTAGAAAAACATTTAACCCCTTATATTTTCTGAAGATAAACAAGTAAAACTAGAACGAATTCGGTACATATAAACTTGAAAAAACTGTAACAATCACTGATAGTAAGATTGTTAAAACAACAAGGAAAAATCATGTTTAAACAATTATTACTAATTGCATTTACGTTTTGCTCACTTTCTTCGTATGCAAAAATAAATGAACTACCAGAAGAATTTTCAGACTTTAGCCTTAATCGAGATATTAAAATTTCGTATGAGGACCTTGATAACTTACTTGAAATGACTGTTATCGACATGGGGATGTCAGACCGAAGCTCTCGCAAATCTCAATCCTCCATTGGCACCCGCATGAAATCGCACAGAAACAACGATACTGCGCTTGAAGCCAATCGTTTTTTCTTCGAAGGTGTTACTAAGTCTGAGATAAAGGATGGCTTTCACAAGATTAGAGTTAGCTTGGAGAAGGTACCTAGCGAAGTGTCGCTGAATGATTTAAGCCTAGACGAGCAGTTAGCTTACTGGCTTAACCTATATAATACAGCCATGGTCGAAAAATTAATTGAACACTACCCTATTCGCGACACAGAAGACCTTCTATTTGGTGATGATTCGATTTTAGAAGATGAGTTTTTAACCGTTGCCGGTTACAAACTTTCACTCAATGATATTCAACATAAAATTGTTTTTGAAAAATTTGGTAAAAAAAAGCCGATAGTTATGTATGGCTTTTATCAAGGTAACATTGGCAGCCCAAACCTTCGAGATGAAGCGTATAAAGGTAGCAAGGTTTACCATCAACTTGTTGAAAATGGAGAAGAATTTGTAAACTCAAATAGAGGCATGCAAATTAAACGTAAAAACCGCCTTTATGTATCTAAGTATTATGAGCAAGCTGAGTCTTTATTTTCAGATTTCGAAAGTGACTTACGTGAGCACTTAGAAGACTACGCTGAAGGTCAAATGAAAAGCGATGTTAAATACGCCAAACGCTTCAAAGTTGATATCGAAGATTGGAGTATTACTGATTTATATGGTACCGACCGTGACTATGGCGGTTCTGCATCAACTAACCCTGCAGCAATGCTTAATGCTGTTGTAAGCAACTCAGCTGTACCAATCGGTCCTGAAGGTAGTGGCTCAGGTATTGGAGCGGTTAATGTGAGTCATATTACAGATTCAATTATGATGCGCACCATGGATTTTGGTCGTTTTTCTCCTGAAATGTTAGAGAAAATCAAAAAACTTAACTTAAAGCGCCAAGACAACAGTGGCTCTGTTGAGATTAAAGATCTTGATTCAAACAATTAAAATAAGAGGGCCACTCGTCAAAAGAATGTTACGGGTGGCTTTTTCTGAACAGGGAGTTCGCTATGCTTAAACCACTCTTATTAATAACCGCAATTTTCTTTACTGCACACTCGTCAGCAAAACTAGACACTCTACCTGAAGAATTTGCCGATTTCGGCTTAGATAGTGATTTAACAATATCTTATGGTGATTTAGATCAGTTACTTAAAATCACAGTTATTGACTTAGGCCGCTCAGACCGAGGTTTTCGAAAAGGCCAATCAGGCATTGGTACACGCACCCGAGCACATAAAAATAACGATACAGCTTTAGAAGCAAATCGTTTTTATTATGAAGAAGTTGTAAAGGCAAACCTGAAAACTGGTTTTAAAAAAATACGTCTGAGCCTTGAACAAGTTCCTGAACAAATCCCACTTAATGAGCTCGTTTTATCTGAGCAACTGGCTTATTGGCTAAATTTATATACCACAGCATTATTAGAGAAACTCATTGAGCACTACCCTATCTTTAGTACTGAAGATTTATTATTTGGTGATAATTCATTACTTGATGAGGAGTTTATCACTGTTATGGGACATAGCCTGTCTTTAAATGACATACAACACAACATTGTCTTTAAAAAGTTTGGTAAAAATAAACCGATTGTTATGTATGGATTTCACCAAGGAAATATAGGCAGCCCAAATCTTCGCCCAGAGGCCTATGTAGGAAGCAAAGTGTATTACCAACTAGCAGACAATGGTGAGGAATTTGTTAATTCTAACCGAGGTATGCAAATTAAAGGGAAAGATAGACTTTACCTATCCGTCTATTACCAGCAAACAGAAGCCTTGTTTGACGACTTTGAGCAAGATTAAAAGTCTCATATTGAACACTATACTAATGGCTCTTTAAAAGATGCTGTAGAGTCTTCTAAAGGGTTTAAGCTTACAATAGATGATTGGCATATCGTGGATTTATATCGCACGCATAGAGCCTATGGCGCCTCTTCTGCTATTAACAGGGCCGCGCTAGAGGGGATAGGAGGAATGACATATGGATATCGTGCAGCAGACGGAAGCTATATCACCGATCCCTTAACGAAGCGGCTAGCTCAATTTGGTCGATACCCACCACAAGTTTGGAAGAAAATTCGCAAGCTTTATAAACAAAGAGAACGCATTAAAGGTACTGTAGAAATCAAAGACCTTGATGTAAATCAAGAGTAATATTTTACTTTACTGTACGCCCTGTTAACATAAAGCAAAAACAGGGTGTACGAGTGAATAATTCATTGCAAAGAGCTTTGCACGCATTCAATCAACAACAATATGTGCAGGCATTACAACTCCTTTCTTTACATACAAATAAAACCGCTGATTGGTATACATTAAATAGCTTATGTTTATCAGCTGTAAACAAAACTATTGAAGCAGAGCAGTGTTATCTACAAGGCCTTAGCCAATTTAGCAATCATGTTGGCCTTTTAGACAACTACACAAATCTACTTTGTAAACAAAAAAAGTATGCAGAGTGTATTCAGTTTTGTGAATACAACACAGCTTCTTTATCACTCGAAAAGCCACGACTTAATTACATTGAAAGCCTAATTAATCAAGATGAATTATTAAAAGCCGAACATTTATTGAGCAAAACATCGCCCTCGCAGAACACATTCGTTCGTTACCATTGGCTCACTTTAGAACTTTTCGAGCGCTTTGGTGACTTACAACGTATCGAAGAGTATTTTCAAACAAAATTGCCAGCTCAATTAAAGGGGCAATTTCATTTCGTTTATAAACATGCTTGTAATTATCGAAATTTAGGTCAATTTGCCGAGGCCTTAGCGCTTTTGCAAATGCTTTTAAAACAGCAACCAAGTGCCGAGTTGCACTACATAGTTGGTTGTACATACTATGATTTACAGCAATATGAACAAGCACAAGCTCACCTTAAGGCATGCTTAGAACTTGCACCTAACTATGTACCAGCGCATGAAAGCCTTAACAAGCTCTACTGGGAGCACTCGCAGAGCCAATTAATGAGTTCATATGCTCAAACTTTCAAAAATTATGATGCAAACCCTGTTCTGATCCACTCTCAAATTGGCCAACTACTGCAACTAGATAAGCTGGAAGAAGCATTATTAGTAAGCAGTGATGCAACACGAAACCATCCACAAAATTTAGATTTACATCATGCACACAGTATAATTCTAGATAGAACAGGTGACGAAGAAAAAGCATTTTCACTCCTTCAGCAACTAGTTAAAGCAGCCCCTCAAAATGCTCGTTACTGTATTGATTTAGCAAACTTTTACATACAACAAGGCGATTACAGCTCAGCGATCTCTCATTTAGAAACCGCAGTAAAATTTAATCCTCACAACCAAGAGCTTTGGGCATATTTAAGTATTGCTTGGCGACTATCAAATAATGATAAATATCACTGGTTAACTGACCTAGATAAATTCGTTAAAGTGATGGAGCTACCTGCTCCGCCTGGCTTTAAGACCTTTGCTGATTTTAATAAGCAGTTGCAGGAGCTAATGATCAGCCTTCACACAAATAAACTCCAACCATTAGATCAAAGTGTGCGCAGTGGCAGCCAAACACAAGGTCACTTGTTACACCGTTCAAACCAACTTATTGATTTATTTAAGTCATCTATGAATGAATGCATTAATCAATACCTGATGCAGCTACCAGAGGATGCTAACCACCCCCTATTAGCGCGAAATCATAAACGCTTTGTTGCCAGAGGTAGTTGGTCGGTGAAACTAGAAGAAGGCGGTTTTCATGCTAATCATATCCACCCTCAAGGTTGGTTATCAGCGCCGAGTTATATTTCTATTCCTAATGAGATGAGTAAAGATGATGAAACTAAAAATGGCTGGCTTAAGCTAGGAGAAACCAGTCTTAACTTAGGTGAGCGTGAGTCTATAGATCGTGAAATCTGCCCTGAGGAAGGTCAAATTATTATATTTCCAAGCTATATTTGGCATGGTACATACCAACTAAAAAGCACTAGCCCTCGGCTAACTATTCCATGTGATATCATGCCCTTAAAATAATAAAAAAGACCATCTAAATGATGGTCTTTTTTATTACCAATTACTTATTTAACAGCGCTTTGGCATCTTGGTAGGATTTTTCATCGGCCTGTATGTGTTCAAGGTAATTTGCAAATCGTCCTGAGGATGACTTATAAAGTGGCTTTCTAACCTGCCATACACTCGCTGTACTTACAGTGCCAGATTTATTGTGAAATCGCTGGGCTTCATCAGTATATTCAAGCCCTAGAAAGCGAAACAGTTGTTCTAAAATCTGCTCGGGTGAGCAAACGAGCTGATCGTAATTCAGAGTAAAAATATCATTACTGAAACACGACTGCCAATGTGACTTAATACGTTGCTGCTGCTCATAGTGATGTAGAGTATCACCTAGGGATACAGCATAGTTTAAGCTCGGACCCAAATGCTGGAAAAAAGCTGACAAGCTATTGTCTTTAATATCTCGCTCTGTCCATATAATCTTAGCTTTTGGATAGAGCTGCTTGATAATGTCTAAGTAAAGGTAATTTTCAGGGCGTTTATCTGTTACATAAAGCGCCCCTTCAGCTCTTAAAGTTAATTGTTCTTTATAACCATCAATAAATTCAGGCTCTTTAGCCTTATTAACAAGTGTCTTTTCATCGCCAATCAAATTGAATAACGATGAATGTAAATAGGCAATTTCACCACCTGCCGCTATTTGCTCGTTAGAGCTGATGATTTGTTCAATTAGTGTTGAGCCAGAACGAAACATACCACAAATTATAATTGGTGTTATTGAACTATTCGCTTCTTGCAAAGCAATATTACGAGCTAAGGTGTAGTCAGTAATCTTCTCAGCAGATTGGCGATCATAGGCTGGTAAATACTTTTTATTGTAATGATTAGCTTTTACATAATAATGCCAAGCTTTCTGATAGTTTTTACAATCATTAAATACCTTACCAAGTGCATAATAAAGATCAGCACAGGCAATATCATCTGACTCTCGTTGTAATATAGCTAGGCATGCTTGTTCGTAGTTAGTCGCATCTTGTTCAGAAAATGTCTCGATGTCAGCCAGCCTTGCTTGTGCCATCGCGTTAAATGCATCTATTTTTAAAACCTGTTGAAAACCTTTTTTCGCTTTCTCTTTATCACCAAGCTGTTCGTAAATATTTGCCAATGAAAAGTGAGCTTGAAGATTATTTTCATCATGACTAATCGCTTGTTGTAAGTAACGTACGGCATCATCGGGTTGATGTAATTGCTCATTATGCATAAAAGCAATTTCTATTAAAGCGGGTGCTTTAAACTGCTCAGATAATGTTAGAGCTTGTTCAAAGAAGCGCATCGCTGAATCATGGTTATCAAGCTTTCTTTCTATTTTTCCTAGCTGAAAGCAAATATCAGCTTGCTGCGGATTTGTCTCGTATAAAGGTAATAACGCGCTTTTTGCAATTTTGAACTCACCACAACTTATACTTAATTGTACTAAGGTCAGTACATAATCAAACTTTTTTGGAGCTATCGATACCAGTTTTTGGCAATAGGCAATGGCTGTTTCAGTATCTTGTTGCTGCATAGCAACTTTGAAAAGGATCTGTAACGCTTTTTCAGCAAACTCATTGTTATGTGTTAACGGTTTTAATAATTCTATCCCCTGGCTAACTTTACCTTGCTGAAGTAAAGCAACAGCTTGGGTAAACGCGTGTTGTTCTGATGTCATTGTTTCCCCATAAAAAAGCTTCCCCATAAAAAAAGCGAGCCGAAGCTCGCTTTATCATACATTAATTAATTCAAATTAGAATTTTAATGAAACGCTTGCGTGGAAGTAACGACCTAGAGTGTCGTAGTAACCAGCAACTGCGTTACCATTTGTAGATAATGTACCGCCTACTAGTGGTGGCTCTTTATCTAATACGTTGTTCACACCAACAAGTACGCGAGTGTAATCATTGATAGTGAATGAACCTTTAAGGTCAAGGTAGCTTTGTGAACCAATGCCGTCTTGAACTAAAGTGTCAGAACCTGTGTAGTCATTAACTGCACTGAAGTAACGCCATTTAGCAGTAGCTTTCCACCAGCTACCTGTGTCGTAGCTTGCAGTTAGAACATGACGCCATTCTGGTTGTGGGAAACAGCCATTGTCTAGTGTATCAACACAGTCATACGGTTCACTTACACCTGGAATATCTTCATATTCTTTAGTCATCATGTAAGTACCGATTAGGCTTGTAGAAAGTGTACCACCGCCGATTTCCATGTCATAGTTAGCACTTAAATCAACACCTTCAAAATGAATGTTACCTAAGTTAGTGTTTGTTGCTACAACTTGACCAGAACCAATCCATAAGCTGCCGCTACCAGGAGTACGTTCAATCTTATCACAGAATTGAGCATCGCCTGTTAGACCACACTGACGAACGATTAACTCTGGGTCAATTGCACCGATTGCATCTTCAAGGTCGATATCCCAGTAATCGATTGAGAAGTTAAAGCTCTCAAATGGGTTACCAACAACACCTAGAGTGATTGTATCTGCGATTTCAGGGCTTAGATCAGGGTTACCACCGAAGAAACCGTTATACTGATCTGCAGGGCTCTTACCTACGTTACCGTATTGAGACGCTGTAATACCTGTATTAGCACAAGCTGCTTGGCTAAGTTCTGGAGTTGCAGTCGCACATGGATCTACACCTGCCCATAAACCTTGGCTTTGTTGAGCGAATAGCTCACCGTTGTTTGCAGAACGTACAGCACGGTTGTAGCTTGAACGGATTTTCCAGTTCTCAGTTACGTCCCAGTTCATTGCTACTTTATAAGTAGGCTCTGAACCTGAAGTACTGTAATCAGACCAACGATAACCTAAGTCAATTAATAGACTTTCAACACCAGTGATACCTTCAACGATAGGAATACTTAACTCACCGAAGAATTCAGTTACATCGTACTCACCGTTAAGGCTCTTAGTAGGACCACCTTGACCAAGTAATAGACCTTGTGCGTAAACTTCATCCGCTGTACGGCCAAATGTTTCTTCACGGTACTCAGCACCGAATACTGCAGCAAGTGGGTAATCTGAAGAAGGAAGACCAAATTCAAATTCACCTGTTACGAAGCCACTTACGATGAACTGTTCAGTAACACCGTTAAGAATCGCAGTACCAGTTAATGCGCCAGCTGATTCAGCAGAAACACCTTGGTATGTGAATACTTCGTAAGGGATACAGCCATCAGTTGCGGCACAGTCTTCACCATTTGCAGAAAGCGCAGTACTGATACGTGGACCGAAGAAGTCATTTTCGTATGCAGAAGATGAAGAAGTTGAACCATATTGCATGAACGCTTCATATGACCAAAGGTCACTGATTTCACCTTTACTACCTAGTACTAAGCGGAATGAGCTGTGCTCAAGTTGGTTAACACGTGGGCCACCTTCAACGTTACGCTTACCAATGTAAGTAGCAAATTGGTCACCAGAAGTTAAACCGAAACGGTCAGTTAGGTTTTGACGCTGTGCATCTGTAAGAAGAGGGCTATCGTAATCGATTACGTAGTTTTCATTAAAGAACGTACCCGATTCTGCGATTTGTGCAGAAGTACGGTCACGCATGAACATAGCTTCAATGAATGGGTGGAAGTTATCGTTTACTTCATAGTTAGCGAATAAGCCCATTGTGTGGCGCTCATCCGGACGCATAAAGTGGTTTACTGGTGCGTAGTTATAAACGTTACCGCTTGAAGGAATGAAGCTGCTATCAGAACCAAGTGTCCAGTAATCGTAATCATCCCAATCAAATGCGCCTGTGTCAGTTACACCTGAGATATAGAAGTTAGGAACTACCGCGTTACCAGAACCACCACACGCTGTACCTGCAGCATTAAGAGCACATGAAGAGTAATCACGTGCGCCTTGGCGTAATTCGTTTTGTTTGTTGTAAGTGAAATAACCTACAGCATGACCTTTACCGCTATCGAATGAACCACCTAAAGTAGCAGAGAAATCAAACGATGAACCGTCAAAGCCTGAGCTTCCATCAGGGTAATCAAAATCACGGTCATCCATTAAACCTTGGATGTACTCGTTGTCGTTATCGTGTTGATAAGCTGTTGAACCAAGGTTTACTTCGAAACCTTCGAACTGATCGTCCATCACGAAGTTTACAACACCCGCTACCGCGTCAGCACCGTAAGTTGATGAACCACCACCTGTCATAACGTCAACGCGTTTGATAAGTGCAGCTGGAATTTGGTTAATATCAGCAGACTGGCTGTAGATACCACCAGCTTGCATACGACGACCGTTGATAAGTACTAGAGTACGCTGTGAACCCATACCACGTAAATCAAGAGTAGCAGTACCAGAAGCACCATTTGATTGGAATGCAGTGCTTGAAGCTTCTAGTTGAGGCAAGCTATTCATCATGTCTTCAACACGAGTGAAACCAGCTACTTCGATTTCTTCAGCTGTTGTAACTTGTACTGGGCTTGCAGTTTCGATATCAGTACGTTTGATACGTGAACCTGTAACTTCAATACGTTCAACTTTTTCTACTGCTTCTTCTTCAGCAGCATAAGAGTTTACAGAAAACGCAGCTGTTGAAGCTGTACCAAAAGCAAGCGCTAAGCGAACTGCTTTTGAAACTTTATTATTTAACATTTGATTCTCCCTGGACCACTATATTGTGGCTATATTTAGCATAAGCTTGTTTATTATTTGTATCGCATCAGGACTGCGACAAACAAATAATAAACAAATAAAACAAAATATCCAGCCCTTTATTTACAATTTTTTAATGAAGCAGCAAAAAGTTTACTTTTTCTTGTTTTGTGGACAAAAAACACACAAATAAGCGTTTAAACTGAGCTTACCGATCATTCATCGCAACAAAGAGTCAAAAAAATGTTAATTTTTCTAAAAAAGCTGTATCTGACGGTCACTTAGTGACGAAACTTTAGTACCTAAATCAACAACAATCATTTCAGCTATTGGCAACAATTGTTTGTTAACATAAATGCCATAATCGTAATTATGGTGACCTGTGTAGTACTCAGCGCCGTTAGCGGTGTAAACATATTTAATTATTTGTCCACGCTGAAATGCAAGATGAGGATTGTCAGCTAAGTACTGTTTCGCTGCTTTAACGTGGGGAGGGATGTTTTTTTGGTAATCAGTTAAATGCTGACCCAGGCGTTTGCGATAGATTAACTTAGCGTCAAACTCACCTGCATATAGTTTTTTAACATACCTATCAAAGGCTTGAAAAATTAATTCTTGGCTATAATTTTCAGCAAATAATATCTCAAATAATTCTGTTTGAAACTCATGAGCAAGTTCTGTCCAATCACTCCTTACGGTTTCCATACCTTTAAAAACTAATTTTGAAGCACCATTTTTTTCGACTTTTCCTACATAACGCTTTTTTGAACCCATTGTTTTGCCTCTAATAGTGGGCATAAAAAATGGGCTATAGTGAGTTTCGTACTCAATTTCTAAAAAGCTGTCTATTTTATAGTCTTTCTGCAAAACCTGCTGCCAGCGTTTGTTAATTTTCTCCGCCAGTTTCGTACCGATTTCATTACAGTTTAGTAAATTTAGATCATCATCAAGCTTAACAAAGGTCGAATCTGTATCACCATAAATGACGTTGTAGCCCCACTCCTCTATCCATTGCTTAGTTGTTTGCATTATCTCATGGCCACGCAAAGTAATTGAACTCGACAATCTCGGGTCATAAAAGCGACAACCTTTAGAGCCAAGTACACCATATAAGCTATTCATGATGATTTTAATTGCCTGCGAGAGCATAGGTTGGTTTTTATCTTTGGCCATTTGCCTTGTTGCTGCAAGTTCACGAATAAGCTCAGGCAGATGGTGCTCAGTACGTGAAAACTGTGCTTGGTTAAAGCCATCGATTGCGTCATCTGGCTTTTTTAACCCTTCAACTAGACCAAGAGGGTCTATACAAAATGTACGCATTATTGATGGATAGAGGCTTTTGTAATCAAGCACCAGGATATTCTTGTAAAGGCCTGGCTGTGATGACATAACATAACCACCTGGGCTGTCAAAACTTAACCCATGATCGCCTAAATTAGGGGCTATATAGCCACTTCTATGCAATAGCGGTAGATAAAGATTAGTAAAGGCCGCTACTGAGCCGCCCATTCGTTCTAATTCAAGTCCGGTGAGTTGGCTTCTTACAACTGCAAAATCGAGTAACTTTAATTTCTCAAAAATCCGCAGAACTAAAATACAGTCTTGCCTGTTGTAATTAGCAAGAGACAGTTTGTCTTCATTAAACTGGCGAATAATTTCTTCAAGACGATTATCTGTGCTGATCAGCTTCGCTTCACCAAGTTCGATACTCGCTACATTGGCAAGACTGAAGCTGTCGTAGTGATAAGTGGCATTTTTTAAGGTATCAATACCATCAATAACTACGCGACCAGGCATTGTTATGCGAGTAATGTTTCCCGAGCGCACTCGCATTATTTCTTTGTTGCGACCAAGCTTTAGAGATATACCTAACGCCTCAGCTCTTGCGTGAAGCACACTGAAGTCAAATTCAATAACATTCCAACCAATCAGTACATCAGGATCAATTCGCTGAATTTCATTTTCAAACTGAGTAAGAAGATCTATTTCATCTTCACACCAATTGATTTGATAATCTAGATGAGCCGTTGGCTCTGGGCGCCCTATCATTAAGACTTTATCAATGCCTTTTCCGACTAAGCCAATAGAAAATAGTACGCCTTCGCCATTACACTCAATATCAATAGAAACATGTTTGAAAAAAGGTCTAAATTCATTGTTTGGTTTTAATTTAGCGTTCTTTAACAGTCGAAAACCGCTTCGTATTTGTATTTCACCTTTTACCCATACTGAGCCTTTAATGAAACGCTCCATCAAAAATCTGTCAATTGGCCTAACATCATCTTCAAAAGTAACTAGTTGTGAACTTTTTAAAACCTTAATGGCGCTGTAGTAATCTTTTAACGATTTAAAATAACAGCATATCACCGACTGATTTTGGAAGTTTTTTAGTTTGGCATCAGCAAAACGAGCATGAATGTTTTGATTTTGTAATAGTCGCTTTGCAGCAGTTACTTGGTTTTCAGGAATGAAAAATACCACCTCTTGGTGCTCAACCTGTACTTTTAAAGGGCCGTTTTCACACCAGAGCCAAAACACAAAACTAACACCTGATGAGCTATCAAACGCTTCTTTAGAAAGGATAAAACCTGTATCTGTAACCATTTACTTCAAATATCTATTACGGAAGGGGTATAGTACACCCTAACTACATAAAATTATAAGAGCCAATTATGAGCCCAATTGATGCGATTAATAACGCAAAGACACTCGTTGCTACAGAACCACATAAAGCTAAAGTTATGTTGTTAGAGGTACTCAATGAAAATCCAGAATATCACGATGGCTGGGCTTTACTTGCTAATATTCACAAACTACTGCAAGAGCATGAACAACAGCAAAGTGCACTCAAACAATATGAAATGATTCATTGGTTTAATAAACAATTAGACACGGCTAAACAACAATTAACCAATCAAAACCCTCTGCAAGCGCAGCAAACCATTCAGCAATTATTAAAATTAGTACCAAATGAATATAGAGCACTCGAAACGCTGGCTGAGATCGCATTTAAAGTGGGTGATAGCAAAGCTTACTTTGCAATATCAAAACATAACCTTGAGAACAACTCGCAAAAACAAACTGTTAAAGAAAGCTACTGTAAAGCCCTACTCAATACCAAGCAATTTGATGAGTTAATCTCTTTTTACCACTCTTCGATATCTTCACCGACATTATACATTGAGAGCCTATTAGCGATCGCTCATGTAAAATTAATGCAATTTGATGAAGCTACAACCATCTATAACAAGTTACTTGATGCAAACTATTACGCAGCCCAATGCCACCTTCGCCTTGGCAACATTGAAAAAATAAAAGGAAATACAGGGCTTGCAATTGATCACTACAAACAAGCACTGCAAATAGATAAAAGACTTGGTGAGGCTTACTGGAATTTAGCAAACTTAAAGACATACATTTTTGACAGTAAGGATGTAGACTTTCTAGAACAGCTCACGCAAGCTGCTAAGCCAAACCTTAATAGTGCTCAATTCTATTTTGCGCTCGCAAAGGCATATGAACAACAAGGTAACTTCAGCTTATCATTTGCGATGTTAGAAAAAGCGAACAGTATTCAAAAGTCACTAACTCCCTATAAGCCGAGTAATTTCACTTCTCGTTGCACGCAACATTTAACTCAAAAGCCAATGGCTCATAATGCATTTGATGAGTCGTTACAGCTGATTTTTATCGTCAGCTTACCCCGCAGTGGCTCTACCTTAGTTGAGCAAATTTTAGCAAGCCACCCTGATGTTGATGCAAGTTATGAATTAACAGAAATTAACGCAATTGCGCGAGAGCTTGAGAGTAAAAAACTCTCAGATGTACCTTATGGCCTTGATAAACTTTCAGAACAAGATAAGACTCATTATGCCGCAAGGTATTTAAATTTTATTGCTCCACTACGCGGAAAAAATAAGGTCTTTATCGACAAACAACCCGCAAATTTTCATCATATCGCATTAATAAAAACTCTATTTCCAAACGCTAAAATTCTCGAAGTAACAAGAGATAAAGCCGCAACAGCATGGAGTTTATACAAGCATTCTTTTTCTGAGGGCCACGCCTATAGCTACGATTTCAAATCGCTTGCACAATATATAAATGATTACGCAGATTTAATGTCGCACTGGCACGCTCTTTATCCAGATGAAATCTTCAACGTTGACTATCAAAACCTTGTTAATGATTTTTCCAATACAGTTTCTGAGTTGCTTGATTATTGTAGTTTAGAAATGCATGAAAGCTGCATGAGCTTTTATAATCATCAGCGTCCGATAATGACACCAAGCTCAGAGCAAGTAAGACAACCGATTTACAAAGATGCTTTAACGCAATGGACAAATTATAAAGTTCACTTAGAGCCGCTATTGAAGCTAATAAAATAATAATCAAACAAGTCGCTTGTAGTTGCCCGGTTAAATCTCTAAAATTCATTACTGTAATTATATACATACTTTAGGTTTTCTGGGCATGCTTTCTGACTCTTTAAAAAAAACAATTCGGCAAATTCATAAGCATGTTGCTGATAACCTCACCGATTATCGCCCTCGAAGCAGTCAAAACTATTTAGTTGCCGAGATAGCAAAAACTCTGGCTGGCGAGTATCACAAGAGCCAACGAATTTGTGTTATTGAGGCAGGCACAGGGACCGGCAAGTCGTTGGCGTATTGTTTAGGGGCATTGCCTTTAGCGATGGCCAAGAAAAAGAAATTAGTGATTTCGACGGCAACCGTTGCCCTACAAGAGCAGTTAATTAGTAAGGAGCTGCCTTTTTTTAAAGAGCACTCTGGCCTAGACATCAAGTTTGATTTAGTGAAAGGTCGACAACGTTATATCTGTGCACAAAAACTCAGTGCCGCCGTTAATGGCGACAGTCAAACGCAAATGGAGTTTATGCCGACCCTGTCATCGCCGCTATCTGATATGGAAACCAAATGCTTAAAGCAACTTTATGATGCTTATTCAAAAAAGCAATGGCAAGGTGACCGCGATAGCTGGGCTGATACCATCCCTGATAAAGTGTGGAATTTAATTGCCTGTGATAAGCATTCATGCCAACGACAAATGCGCGCTCATCAGCTCTGCCCTTTTCATATGGCACGTCAGCGTCTTATGCAAATGGATGTGCTAGTGATCAACCATTCTTTATTACTGGCTGATCTTGATTTGGGTGGCGGTAAAATTCTACCTGAGCCTGACGATACAATTTATGTAATCGATGAAGCGCACCATTTAGCGCACATCACCCGCGATTTCTCTTCTGCTGCAGCAACCATTAAAGGCACTATAGACTGGCTCGACAAGCTGGTTAAATTTGCTGGTAAAATGGCTAATGTGCTCGTAGGTCAAAAAGCGATTGGGCAAAATTTTAAGCTCAGTGACAGTATCAATGATGCTGGTAAAAACTTAAAAGTGGTGCGTGATATTCTTGATAACGCAGACTTTAACTATAACAGTGATGACACCTATCGTTTTGAGCACGGTGAAATCCCAGCATCTTTACATACCAAAGCAAAAGATATTAGCGATGCCACCCTTGATGCCCTAAGAGCACTCAACAAGATGCACGATACCCTAGTGCAAGACGTAAGTGATGGCGATATAAAACCTTATGTGGCCGATCCAATCTTGGCTGAAAGTGGTCAGTACATTAATCGTCTAGAGTTATTAAACAAGCTGTGGTTTAGTTACGCCACAAAAGGCGAAGGTATTCCCCATGCGCGATGGATAAAACGCTTAGAATATAAGAACTATCACGACCATTTACTCAGTGATTGCCCTATTGAAGTTGGCTATTACCTAAAAGATAAATTATGGAATCAATGCGCGGGTGCCGTACTTTGTTCAGCCACCTTAACTGCATTGGGTTCATTTGATCACTTTGCCTATGAATGCGGTCTTGCCAAAGAAGAAGGCGTAAAATACATAAAAGTCCCTTCTCCGTTTGATTACCCAAAACAAGCGACGTTGCATATTCCTGCCAGTCATATTGAGCCGACCGATAAAGCGTTTAGCGACCACTTGGCTGAGCAATTACCTAAGTTCCTTGATGATAAAAAAGCAAATTTGGTGTTGTTTGCCTCTTATTGGCAAATGGATCATGTTGTTAAAGCGCTGCGTAGCAAAGGAATTGAGGTCTTAGTGCAAGGTGAAATGTCTCGTGAAGCTCTGCTTAAAAAGCATAAAGCCAATGTAGATTTAGGCCGTGCTAGCTATTTATTTGGCACTCAAAGTTTATCTGAGGGTCTTGATTTACCGGGTAAGTACCTAGAAAACCTGGTAATTACAAAAATTCCATTTGCGGTACCCACCTCACCAATAGAAGAAGCGCAGGCTGAGTTTGTGCAAAGCAAAGGTGGCAATCCGTTTCTTTCGATAACCGTACCTGATGCGGCAAAGAAATTAGTACAAAGCTGTGGTAGACTGCTGCGCAAAGAAAATGATCAGGGTCGCATTACTATCCTTGATCGCCGTTTAGTGACCAAGCGATATGGCAAAGCCATGCTCGATACCTTGCCACCTTTTAAAAGACAAATTGATTATTAATGTTTGAATTAGCTTTAGACCCAGCAACCTGGGCACTATTATGCGCAGTCGCACTGGCAGCGGGCTTTATTGATGCAATTGCAGGCGGTGGCGGGATGTTAACTGTGCCAGCGCTATTAACTGCAGGCTTGCCGCCCCACCTCACCTTAGGCACCAATAAACTTGCAGCGAGTTTTGGCTCATTGACGGCCAGCGTGACTTATTTTCGTAAAAAGTTGTTCAACCCACGGTTTTGGGCTGCGTCCATTTTAGCAACAGCCATTGGTGCACTCATAGGTACTTTAGTGGTTGATTACTTAAGTATTGAATTTTTAAATAAATTACTACCAGTGGTGATTATTTTAGTTGCTTGTTACAGCTTATTTGGCAGCTTAAGTACAACTGAGCATAACGAGCTACCAGAGCTAGATGGTAAAACTAAAGTTAAACAATGGCTGCAAGGTCTTGGACTTGGTTTTTTTGATGGTTTAGCAGGCCCAGGAACTGGTACCTTTTGGACCGCATCAAATAGCCTATTATATAAAATGAGCTTATTGCTTAACTGTGGCCTTGCCCGCTCAATGAACTTTGTTTCAAACTTTATTTCTTTAATCACATTCGTGGCGCTTGGCCATGTGAACTTTTTACTTGGTATTACAATGGGCTTTTTCTTGATGCTTGGAGCATGGTTAGGAGCACATTCAGCAATTAAGTTTGGTGGTAAAATGATCCGCCCAGTGTTTAACACTGTGGTTATAGTGTTAGCGTTAAAGTTGATCTATGAGGCTTATTTATAAATGCAATCGACTGCTTTTGATAAACTACGTTCACAAATTGAAAGGCTCAAACAATTAGCCACACAATTTGATAAGGGTAAGTTATTTGCTAAAAACCGCTATATGCAAGCCCAACCAAGTTTGTTTGATAAAGCCGTGTTTAGCACAAAAAGTATGAAGCTGGCTGACTACGTAAGCGAAATCGAAGATGAACTAAACAGCCTGCCGCCTGCTGAGCATCGCCATGCTTACCAATATGCGCTTGAGCGCATTACCCTTCAGGTAGAAGCGGTATTTAATGTAATCAAATCAACCCCAGTTTGGGCTAAAGAAAATAAGTATAGTTTTAAGCCAAAAGCTAAGCCACAGGTTTATAAGCAAGCAGTTAAAAAAATCATGCAGTCATCCCATGAACTGTATGACGAACTAAAACAAAACCATGAGTTTGAACGCCGGTTAGTATTGATGATCGAAGAGCGAAAACTAAAACTTGAAGCTGCAAATACACAGCAAGCAGCCGAAATTAACAAAGAAATACTCGCATTACACGCAAGACTTGGCCGTTGTCGTAAGGCAATTTCTGCCACTGAAGACAAAATTCAACAGGTCGAGAAACAGCAGCTGAGATAATGTTTTACTACCATCCAAGTTATTCAGCGTTAGCTTTACCTGAGCGTCACCGCTTTCCCATTGATAAATATCGTTTGTTAAAAAAGCTTGTCAGCAACTTTATTGATGAGCAGCACTTCATTACCCCACAACAAGCCACTAAAGCGCAGCTTACTCTGTGCCATAACCCCGACTATGTCGACGCATTTTTAGCTGGTAGTCTTGATAGCAAAGCAATTAAAAAAATGGGCTTTCCTTGGTCCACTGAATTGGTTGAACGAACACTTTACTCTGTTGGGGCGAGTATTCAAGGCGCTGAGTTTGCCATACAACAGGGTGCTGCTTTTAACCTAAGTGGTGGTTATCATCATGCTTTTACGGGATATGGTAGTGGCTTTTGTATTTTTAATGACTTAGCGATAGCTGCTGCACACTTGATTGATACTGAGCAAGCCGACACCGTATTAATCTTTGACTGTGACGTTCACCAAGGAGACGGCACAGCTGAAGTTACGCAACTACATCCTCAAATAATTAGCTGCTCAATTCATTGTCAGCAAAACTTCCCGCGTATTAAGCAGCAATCAAACTACGATTTTGCTTTAGAGCATGGCACTTCAGATGCAGAATACCTGGAGACAGTCAAACAAGCTTTAGCCCTAACAACTAGACTCCACCAGCCAGATATCATTTTGTATAACGCCGGCGCAGACATCGCAACAGATGACGAGTTAGGGCACTTTCAAGTGAGTTTAGAGGGAGTGTATCAACGTGACTATTTTGTATTAAACCAAGCAAAGGAAGCTGATATCCCAGTGTTTGCAGCTATGGGCGGTGGCTATCAACGAAATGTAAGCCGTTTGGTTGATGTTCACGGTCAGCTTTTTAGGGCTGCTGTCGATTTATTTTAAAGCTTGGTATACACTTAAAAAGACTTTTTAATTAGGCTCACTCTGTATGAAATTGCATGACGACATTCACAACTACTATGAAAAATTAGTTGTCGAAGACATCACTAAGCGCAACTTAGAATCAACCTATAGTGATGATGTTATGGCAGATTTATGCTGCACCGTATTAAATCAACTGCCAGCCCGCTACATCCGCTACGATGTCGATATGGAATTTTACTTACCACAAACAGAGCGTATTAAAATGGAGCAACAAGTGCAAACTGCTATCGATGTGGCCATCAGCCAAGTTGCTAAGAAAAAGGAACTGCAAAAATGAGCAATGAGTTAGAAAGCGCACCTAACTATATAAAAATTGCTGTTGATCTCATTATGCTCTTAGAGCAAAACGACGTTCCCGCCGAAGATGTATTAGCAGCTTTAGAAATCGTAAAGTCTGATTTCGAAAAGAAACTGCCACAATCAACTGATTAATAGTCCGAAAATGGCGAGTATTGGGGCATAAATTTGATATGCTCAGGTTTTATAATTTAAGAATGTAAAACCATGTCATTGCCAAGTTTATTACGCTTATTCATCCTTGCTGCTATTTGGGGCGCTTCCTTCTTATTTATGCGCATGGCAGCGAATAGCTTAGGCCCTGCGGTATTAATTGAGTTAAGAGTTGGTTTTGCAGCAATAACACTGTTTATTTTTGCGTTGTACTTACGCAAGAAACTTGCGTTCGCGACCCACAAAAAGCATTTTTTCATTATTGGCGCGCTTAATTCTGCTATTCCTTTTTTATTGTTTGCCTATGCAGCACAAACCATCAATGCCTCCACTTTATCCATATTAAACTCAACAACGCCAATTTGGGGTGCCATAGTCGGTATTATTTGGAGTAAAACAAAACCCACTAAAAGTATGCTGCTTGGTTTGCTATTAGGCTTAACGGGCGTAGCCATTTTAGTAGGTCAAAATAGCCTCACTATCGACAGCCAAGCTATCACGGCCATTGTTGCAGCATTGTGTGCTTCACTCAGCTACGCCATCGCATCCCATTACACTAAACATGCACCTAAGTTATCTGCTTTTGATAATGCCCATGGCAGTATGTGGGCGGCGAGTATCATGGTACTGCCGCTTATTTTTGTTATTCCTGCCAGAGAAATGCCAACTAACGTAGTGATGCTTGGTGTGGTGGCACTCGGAGTACTGTGTACTGCAGTAGCATATATCTTGTTCTTTCGTTTGATTGATGACATTGGCCCAACCTCTGCATTGACTGTTACTTTTTTGATTCCACTTTTTGGCATAGTGTGGGGAAATTTAATTTTAGATGAGCAAATTGGTCCCAATACCTTAGTTGGCGCACTGTGTGTTATCGCAGGTACCATGCTCGTTACAGGCTTTATTCGCATCAAGCCATTTCTAAAACGAAACACCTTGTAACAGAATGCAAATTGCATTTTTAAATACAATCTATATTCTGTTAGATACTAAAAAAGGAAGGAGAAGTGTATGTCAGGTACTACCATGGTGGTGTTAATCGTGCTGATATCAGTCGGCTCTGGTGTAATTTATGATATGTATAAAAAACACCTTGAGTTTAAATCACGAACTTTAAAAAATTCAAAAGAAGCAAACGAACATGTAGCCGAAGTAACAAAGGAGTTGCAAGAGCTAAGAGAGCGTGTACAAACCCTCGAAGCCATTGTCACTGACTCTAGCTACAACGTAAAACAAGAGATTAATAAACTTTAATTAAGTTAACTCTAATTAAGACAATAATGCACTGTATTGTTCAAGCACTGGCTGATAATAATCGGCGTCTTGATTTAACATGCGTTGGTAATGAGCACATAACTGCTTTAAATATGTTTGGTGCTCTTTATTTGTTAGCTGCCACATTGAGTGCCCGACTCGAGTGATCTGTTGCGAGGATGACGCACTCATGGCAATAACTTCATAAAATCGTTTGTTTTCACACACTAACTGCTCAGAGACGAGCCCCAATGGCAGTGTTTGTATATAGCTACGAACTTGATAACTGTGATGCACTGGGCAAACAATAAAGTCGATGTGCGTATTTGGCTGTTGGCTTACAATCTTCGCTAAGAACTGCACTAACAACTCACCCCCCACTCCAGCAATAATAACAAGATGGCGTTTTTTAGGATCTGGTGAAATCATTGCCACATCTTGGCAATGTACCTGCCAACGGCCGCGTTGCTCTCTTTTAGCAAAACGTTCGAGTTTATCACCTAGTGCCTGCATTAACTCAGGCACAATATCAACAAAATGTATAAGCGGTGCTTTATCTTGCTGTAGCAGCTCAATGCCTAACAAACCGTGATCACAGCAACAATCCCAGATTTCGTCATAACCAGAATCTACCACATCAATGATGGCTGATAGTCGTTTACTCAGTGCCATTAGTTTGCTGTTTTATAAACTAACGCTTTTAAGCTGCGATCACTGTCTACTTCAATAAAACCATCGGTAGGAGCTAATCGCTCAACAAAACTAATTGCTCCTTGTGTATGATCGCTAATGAGGTCTTTAAACGCCTGCTCTGAAAGCTCAGGGCTATTGGCACACAGTAATAATTGGGTGTTTTCATTTAACAGCTCAGGTAAACGACGCAAGATTTTTTGATAATCCTTGGTCAATATAAAGCTGCCCTTTTGAAAGCTCGGTGGATCAACAATGATTAATTCATACGGCGCTGATTTTTTTAGTTTACCGAATGATTTTAAAATATCGTGCGGAAAATAACTAACCCCTTGAGCAAAACCATTTAACTGATGGTTTTGTTTACCAGTTCGCAGCACCCCTTTATTCATATCCATATTAATAACTTGGTCAGCACCGCCTTGCATTGCTGCAACAGAGAAGCCACACGTGTATGAAAATAGGTTGAGCACTTTTGCATTTTTACTATTGGCTTGAACAAACTCTCGGCCACGGCGCATATCAGGGAAAATCCCAGTATTTTGGCGACTCAATAAATCGACTTTAAACTTAATACCATTTTCACTGACATGGTGCTCTTGGGGTAATTCACCAAACATCAGGGCATTACGAGTGTTAATGCCGCTACGTTGTTGGTAAACCAATGCACTTACAAGCTCTGGCGCATTCTGTTGCGCCCATTGCCACAGGGTATCAGTTAATTGCGCTAGCACTTGTTCATCTATTTCTTCATATGAAACTAAAAAAAGTGCTGGCGGATAAAAGTCTAAGTTTATGTGGCTCAGCTCAGCGACTGAGTGACCACGGCCATGGAATACACGACATAATTCATTAGCATCAAGTGGAGCCTCTGCTAAGGCATTTAAAATGGCAGAAAAATCGTTTGTCATCATCTTTAGTTAATTAACTGTTGTTGTAATTCGTGAATTTCATCACGCACAGACGCCGCTTTTTCAAACTCAAGATCGCTAGCATAAGCATGCATTTTCGCTTCAAGGGTTTTGATTTGGCTAGCAATATCTTTCGCGCTGAGCACTTGTTTAGACTCTTTACGCACCAACTTAAGGTTATCTTTCGGACTTGCCTCTTCACCCACATCCATAATATCGGTGATACTTTTAACCAGTGCTTGCGGCTCTATACCATGCTCAAGGTTATAAGCTTGTTGTTTTTCACGGCGACGGTCTGTTTCATCAATGGCTTGTCGCATCGAGTTAGTTATGCGGTCGCCATACAGAATCGCTTTACCATTTAAGTGACGCGCAGCACGACCAATGGTTTGAATAAGTGAGCGAGTCGAACGTAAGAAGCCTTCTTTATCAGCATCAAGTATCGCAACAAGTGAAACCTCTGGCATGTCGAGACCTTCTCGCAATAAGTTAATGCCCACTAACACATCAAACACACCGGCACGTAAATCACGGATAATTTCGACTCGTTCAACGGTGTCGATGTCTGAGTGCAAGTAGCGAACTTTTACATCATGGTCGTTGAGATAGTCGGTTAAATCTTCTGCCATGCGCTTAGTTAAAGTAGTAACAAGTACCCGCTCGTTCACTTCAACTCGTTTATAGATCTCAGAAAGTAAGTCATCAACCTGGGTGCCCACAGGGCGCACTTCAATTTCAGGGTCTATAAGCCCGGTTGGACGAATGACCTGCTCAGCAACCTCCCCTGATGAGCGCTCAAGCTCAAAGTCACCAGGTGTTGCCGACACATAAATAGTTTGCGGCGCAATGGCTTCAAATTCTTCAAAACGTAATGGGCGGTTATCTAATGCCGATGGCAAGCGAAAGCCATACTCAACAAGATTTTCTTTACGGCTTCTGTCGCCTTTATACATAGCACCAATTTGCGACACAGTAACGTGTGATTCATCAATAATCATCAATGCATCATCAGGTAAGTAATCTAATAATGTCGGAGGTGGATCGCCCGGTGTTCTACCTGATAAGTAACGCGAGTAGTTTTCAATGCCTGAGCAATAACCAAGCTCGGTCATCATTTCAATATCGTACTGGGTGCGCTGAGCAATACGCTGCTCTTCTACAAGCTTGTTGGCACTAAGTAGCTGAGCTCGGCGGTCTTTAAGCTCATCTTTAATTTTATCAATGGCATCAAGAATTTTTTCACGGGGTGTTACATAGTGGGTTTTCGGATAAATAGTCGCGCGTACAATGTGCTTTTCAACAGCCCCCGTAAGCGGATCAAAAATACTTAAGCGCTCAATTTCATCGTCAAACATTTCCACACGAACTGCGTAAGTATCCGATTCAGCAGGAAATATATCGACCACTTCACCACGTACACGATAAGTACCACGGCTAAATTCAATATCGTTTCGAGTATATTGCAGTTCAGCAAGACGACGCAGCATATCGCGCTGATCGACGGTTTCACCCACTTTAAGCAAGAGCATCATCTTCATGTATGAGTCAGGGTCGCCCAAACCATAAATAGCAGACACCGAAGCCACAATAATGGTATCGCGTCGCTCAAGCAGCGCTTTGGTGGCACTTAAACGCATTTGTTCAATGTGCTCATTGATAGACGCATCTTTTTCAATAAAGGTATCGCTGGCAACAACGTAGGCTTCTGGCTGGTAATAATCGTAATAAGATACAAAATACTCAACCGCATTATGAGGGAAGAACTCTTTCATTTCGCCATAAAGCTGTGCAGCGAGTGTTTTGTTGTGTGCCATGATGATAGTTGGACGATTCAAATCATTAATAATATTGGCCATGGTGAAGGTTTTACCCGTTCCCGTAGCCCCTAATAATGTTTGATGCGCAAGCCCAGCCTCTAGGCCATCTTTTAATTGTGCGATTGCCGTTGGTTGGTCACCACTTGGCTGAAATTTCGAAACTAGTTGGAAATGGTCGCTCATGAATGACACTCCTTCATATATGACTCACTTAACCCATCAACTTCTTTGATAAACCATTTATAGGCAACCATTGCAGTAAATAAGTTACCAATCGCCGCACCAATAAATAAACCGGTTAAGCCTGCGATTTCGCTGCCTATATAAGCAAAAGGTACATAAAAAACAAACAGACGTACTACACTTAAAATCAGTGCATTCATTGGTTTATGCAGGGCATTAAATGAAGAGTTAGATAAAATAATCACCCCTTGCAAGCCATAACTCAATGGCAAGATATAAATGAATAACTTAATTACATCCATTACTGCTTGCTCTTTACCAAATACATCAGCGATAAAGCCAGAGGTTAACAGCAGTAAAATATAAATAGCGAACTGCCAAATCATCACGAATTTCAAGGTTTTTGTGTAGGCTCCTTTAACACGCTCAAACTTGCCTGCCCCAAAGTTTTGACTCACAAATGGCGGCAAGGTCATCGACAAAGCAAGCACCACAAGGCTTGCAATAGATTCAATTCGGCTTCCCACACCAAACGCCGCTACCGCTTCAGGACCATGTTTAGCCACTAATGCTGTCATGACCGCCATGGCAATAGGTGTCAGCATATTTGCGCCAGCCGCAGGTAAACCAATTTTAAGAATTTTACGAATCGAGCTAAGCGGCGTTTGTACACCAGCATGTAAACTCAATAGACCATTTTTTACCGCAAGGATGTATAAAATGATAACGACAGCAACTGACCATGCAATAACACTGGCAATAGCTGCGCCTTGAATACCTAATGCCGGAACAGGTCCAAAGCCAAAAATAAGTATAGGGTCTAAAATAGCATTAATCAGCCCTGCTCCCCCCATAACAATACTTGGCGTTTTAGTATCGCCACTGGCTCTAAGTACAGAGTTGCCAACCATAGGGGTAATTAGAAATACGCTGCCTAAGAACCACACACTCATATACTCATGAATAAGCGGTAAGACTAATTCGCCAGCACCCAATAACTTAAAGATCGGATCTATTAATAAATAACCTACTACAGATAAGCTAAACACCATCGCCACCGATACCAACAACGACATGCTGGCATCAAAACGTGCTTCATCTAACTTATCACTACCTAGTGCTTTAGCTATCACCGCAGAGGTACCTATCCCTAAACCAATTGCAAGGCTAATAACAGTAAAAGTAACAGGAAAGGTAAAACTGACAGCGGCGAGAGGCTCTGTACCTAACAAACTAATGAAGAAGGTATCAACCAAATTAAACATCATTAGGGTGATCATGCCAAAGATCATTGGGATGGTCATTTTTTTCAAGGTTGGCAGAATGGGTGAGTTTAAAAGATCAGGTTTAGTTTTGCTCTGCGGTTTCACGCTCATGGGAATACTTTGCCTCTTTTTCTGAACCTGTAAGTTTAAAGCATCCTTCTCTTGCAAGCTATGCTTTATTAACAGAATCAAAATTCATACACAAAACTATTACTTTTGGCGCTTTGACATAAAAATAACCACTAACCCTCATAAAAAACAATATAAAAACAAGTTTAATAGCTTTGTTACAATTAAAAGGCAGTATTCGCTGTTTTTTTACACAATAAATAGCGCCATTTCATCGTCACGAATAAATTTACTCATCAATTCAGCAAGGCTTCAGATAAAAACACTAACACATTGATTTAAAATGAATTAAAAAAAGTGAATTAAATACTTGAAATTGCTGTAGCCCTCGAAAATCCTAGCACTATAGCTGTTCTTAAAGTTTAATAAACAGAGTTATCCACAGAAACCGTGGATAACTCTCTAGAAGCCGCAAATATAAAGGCTTTTAAGGCTAGCCTGAAACGCACAATACTATAAATAGCAAAGCATCTTGTTTTAACCGTTTTATAAGTTTAGTGAAAAGAAGGCGCAAAAAATGTTCTACAGCAACGTGAACTTAAGTATGACAATTAAAATACAAGGAAAGATTACAAGCTAACCATCTGATAAAAAGAACTAAAATTACCTTGTGTATAATTGAAGCCAACTAATTTTAGAATTTTCTATCAAAAATCGGGGAAGCCTACCTTTACCTCATTAAGGAAATACACGAAAAAATATCAGGAGTGGGAACTGCCACGAAAAGAATTAGATCTATTTTTTGCCATCCGAAAAAAACATTACATAAATAGTGATTTCCTCGATTTGGTAAAGAATGACTTAGCAAATAAACCTTTTTTATATTTTTGAAAAATGACTCAGCTCAAAAAGCATGCAAAAAAGTGATGCATTCGACATAGATCCCCCGCTGCTAAGCAAAAAATGTTGAGCTTTTCAGCCACATTTTGCTCAGATCGAACATAAAAACATCGAATAAGCTTCTTTTTTGAATTTATGAAGTTTTTATGTTGACACTTTGCAATGCTGTCATTAATATTTCGCCCCGTTGAAAGGCATGACGCTTCCCCCTTAGCTCAGTTGGTTAGAGCGACGGACTGTTAATCCGCAGGTCCCCCGTTCGAGTCGGGGAGGGGGAGCCAAGTTTATGAATATGATTGTTCCCCCTTAGCTCAGTTGGTTAGAGCGACGGACTGTTAATCCGCAGGTCCCCCGTTCGAGTCGGGGAGGGGGAGCCAA